>JANYDP010000554.1 GCA_025363535.1 Verrucomicrobiota bacterium
GTTCATGCAACGAAACCATTGCAAACATTAGCTAAGATTCGCTAAGAGAGCGTGAGTTGCTAAAAGTGTCAGTCAGTTGAAAACGCCCCGTTCGGTTTATGAGTCCCACGCTCTAACCAACTGAGCTACGCTGGCAACGAACCGGGTTGAATTATGGCATGGAACCACCGTTCCGTGTCAAACGGAATGATGTAGGTTTTTGCCAGCCGCACGGCCCGCTTACGTAATTAGATTGTCTGCCCGGACGCGGACGGTTATGAATTCCCCGACATGATCAAAGCCTTGCTCTTGATTTTCAGTGCGCAACCCACCTGGTTGCGCATTGCCCAGACCCCGCGCCATTGGGGCGCGGTACTGGCGACCTACGTCCTGCCGATGCTGCTGTTGGTTCACGCGGTGGAAGGTTACGGCATGGTGCATTGGGGCAAGCCGCACGGCGAGATCGCCAAAATCAAGCCGTATTCCGTGACTTACGCCACGACCTATGAAGCCGTCCAGTTCCTGCTCGCGCTGACCCTCGTGTTCATCGTCGCCCGGCTGATCAAATCACTCGGGGGCACTTTTCATGGCCGACATACATTTTCCCAAACCTTCACCGTCGCGGCGTACGGACTCAGCCCGTATTTTTTGCTGCGGTTGTTGGACGTTTTTCCGCAAGTTTTCCCGTGGTTGACCTGGATCGTCGGCATCCTGCTTTCCATTTCCGTGCTCTACAGCGGCATTCCCCTGATCCTGCGGCCTGACCCGCCGCACGCGCTGGGATTGTATCTGATGACCTCGCTATTTCTGTTGATGATCACCGGGCTGATGTGTTTCACGACCACTTGGTTTCTGCTGGGCAAGTTCGGCAAGCTGGACGCCTTCATCGCCAATTATCTCCACTGACATGACCGCGCAGGAACACGCCATTTTGCAGTCGCTGAACGAACTCGCCGCCGCAGTGAAGGCGATGCCGGCGGCGAATCCCAAGCCCAGCCTGCTGCCTTTGTTTGCGCGGCTGGATGAACTCACCTGCGATCTGCCCGCCGACACCGCGCCGCAGTTGCTCCACTATCTCCATAAAAAAAGTTACGAGAAAGCGCGGTTGTGGCTGGAAGGGCGCGATGCGGAAAATCAGGCGGGCAACTGTCGGCATGTCTGAGCGCGGCGGAGTGGTTTAAGGGGACATTTTTTTTGAAGCCGCGGATTTTTCCCACAGCCATTCCAAAACCCAGCCGGTGAAAATCCCCACCGCATAGGCCGCGAGGTCGTTCCATGCAAAACCCCGGCCGAGAATCAGCTGGCCGGCCAGCGTGTTGCGCAACGAGTCAAGCCACGGCGACTGATACAACTGGGAGAATTCCACGGCGCACGAAAACCCCAAGGCGGACAAGGCTGTGACCACGCTTGTCAAACGCGGGAATATGAAACCAATCCCGAAAAAAATCATCATCGCCCACAACGCATCGCCCGGATATTTGCCGAGCGCTGCCGGCAGGATGTTCGGAAATCGCCGCGACCAAAGCCCCAGGGCCAGCATGACGATGAGGGCGACCGCGTAAATTTTTCGCTGACGTTTCACTATGAAAAAATCGGGCGTTGGTTCGCCGCAGCTTAACTTGCAAGCGTCCGGCTTCAACCTGTAACTTCTCGTCATGTTCGACGACACCATTGCCGCCATCGCCACGCCCCTCGGCGAAGGCGGGCTGGCGGTCATCCGGATTTCCGGCCCGCAGGCATTGGCCATCGCGGATCATGCGTTCACGCCCGTCGGAAAAAACTCCCTCAAACCTTCCGCCGCGCCGACGCACACGATTCATTTCGGCAAGGTGACGCGCAACGGCAAAACCATTGACGAGGTGCTGGTTGCGGTGTTGCGTGCGCCGCGAACGTTCACCCGCGAAGACGTGGTTGAAATCACCTGTCACGGCGGTGTGCTGCCTTCCAAGCTGGTTTTGGACACCGTCCTCGCCGCCGGTGCGCGGCTGGCCGAGCCGGGAGAATTTACCCGGCGCGCTTTTCTGAACGGTCGCATTGATCTCGCGCAGGCCGAGGCCGTCGTGGACATCATTCATTCGCGAACCGATCTCGCGCTGCGCGCGGCCAACGAGCAGCTCGCCGGCAAGTTATCCCAGCGCATCAACCAGCTCCGCGACGATCTGCTCAAGACGCTCGCGCACGTCGAGGCGTATCTGGATTTTCCCGATGAGGATATTCCGCAGGAAACGCAGACGCAGTTGCTGAAGCGGTTGGAAGCCGGCGCGGCGTTCATGGCCGAACTGCTGCGCACGGCGGACGAGGGGCAGATTCTCCGGCGCGGCATCCGTGCGGCGATCATCGGCCGGCCCAATGTGGGCAAGTCCAGTTTGCTCAACCAACTGCTCGGCCACGACCGCGCCATCGTCTCGCCGATTGCGGGAACCACGCGCGATACGATTGAAGAAACGGCTAACATCCGCGGCCTGCCGGTCGTGTTCATTGACACGGCGGGTTTGCGTGAGGGCCGGGACGTGATCGAGGTGGAAGGCATCCGCCGCAGCCGCGCGACGCTGGCGAAGGCCGAATTGATTTTGCATGTGCTCGACGCGAGCGAGCCGCTGACGGAGGCGGATAAGCATTACCTGACCGAGTTTGCGGACAAGAAGCGCATCGTCGTCCGCAACAAAACCGATCTGCCATTGAAGCTGGAGCTGCCGGCGGATTCACGTTTCACGCATCACGTTTCAGTCGTTGACGTTTGCTGCCTCACGGGCACCGGTCTCGAAGCGTTGAAGGATGCGATCAAAGCGATGGTGTGGGCGGGCGAAATCCAAAATGAAATGCTTCAGGTGATGATCAACTCGCGCCATCAGGACGCGCTCAACCGCGCGCTGGCCGCCACGCAACTCACCCTCGGCGCGCTCAGGGCAGGGGAGACGCTCGAACTTGCCGCGATGGATTTACGCATCGCCGTCAACGCGGTCGGGGAAATTGTCGGCAAGACCACGACCGAGGATTTGCTGGATCTGATCTTCAGCCAGTTTTGCATCGGGAAGTAACCGTCGGCGGATTTGTCTGGCGGCGTCGGTTCATTTTCTTGCCCGGCGTCGCCGTTAATGAAATTGTGTTCCAGATTGACCACGAACAACAAATCACGAACTTCCAGCCAATGAAACGATTACTCGCCATCCTTGCCTCCGTCGCCCTCGCCATCAACAGTCTCGCTGCGGAGACCAACACGCCGCCGATTGGCGCTTCCATCGCCAAAGACTCGCGCTGCTTCGAACTGCGCACGTACTACGCCGCGCCGGGCAAGCTGGAGGCGTTGAACGCGCGCTTCCGCGACCACACCTGCGCGCTGTTCAAAAGGCACGGCATGGAGATCGTCGGCTTCTGGATGCCCACAGACAAGGAGCAGGGCGCGGAGACGAAGCTGGTTTACCTCTTGGCCCACAAGAGCCGTGAAGCGGCGCGGCAATCGTGGAAGGATTTCAGCAATGACCCGGATTGGAAAAAAGCGCGCGCCGAGTCGGAGGTGGGTGGAAAGCTCACCGAAAAGGTCGAGTCGGTTTTCCTGGCCGCCACGGATTATTCGCCGGTGAAGTAGCCGCCGCGCGATCCTTGAGTCCGGTATTTTCCCGGAGTCGGCGGCGAAATGTTACCGATTGCGCAGGCCGGTCAAGTGGGGGAGATTCCTTCCGATTAATTATTGTTGCTGCATGAAATTAAAAGCGCTCTCCAAAAGCCTCGGTGGGTTCGTGGTTTTCTCAATTCTAACCGCGCGGGCGAACGTCACCTTCAACCTGATTCCTGAAGCCGGCACGCCACAGTTCGCGATTGACGGCTTCACGGCGGCGGCAAATCTCTGGTCGGCGCGGCTGGCGGACAACATCACGGTCAACGTCCAGATTGGTTTCAGTTCGCTCGGCGCAGGCATCATCGGAGAAGCCGGCAGCGCCTACGTCGAACCCAGTTACGCAACCGTTACGCAGGCGCTCGGCACGCACCGCACCTCGGCGGATGACAATTCCTCGTACGCCGCCCTTCCGTCCGGCACGAGTTTCAACCGCATCATCAACCACACGAGCAACAATCCCAACGGGGCCAACAGCGCCACGCCGTACGTGGACACGATGGATCGCGTCGGGCTGACCACGGCCAATGCAAAAGTCCTCGGGCTGGTTGCCCCGAGCAGTTCGTTGGATGCGCTGATCCGGTTCAGCTCGGATTTCAGTTTTGATTTCAACCACGGCGGCACCATTGGCGCGGGGCAGATAGATTTTGTCGGCGCGGCGGCGCACGAGCTGGGCCACGCGCTCGGCTTCGTCAGCGGCGTGGACGACATTGACACGTTGAACGGCGCGTACGCGGGCAGCACCTTCAGCTCCGATCTGCTCGACCTTTTTCGGTATTCCAATTTGAGCCTCGCCATCGGCGCGGGCTTGACGGATTACACGGCGGACAATCGTGACAAATATTTTTCCGTAGATGGTGGGGCCACGCTCATCGCGCTGTTCTCGAATGGAATCGTCTATGGCGACGGCCGGCAGGCGAGTCATTGGAAGGACAATCTCGGCATCGGCATCATGGATCCGACCGCCGCCTTCGGCGAGCTGCTGAACATTTCCAACACCGACCTGCGCGCCTTCGACGTGCTGGGCTACACGCTGGTGCCCGAACCCAGCACGGGCCTGCTGTTTTGCGTGGGGCTGTTGCTGATGCTTCGGCGGACTTGCGCTTGGCGTCCCCGGCGGGCATAGCTGGGGGGTGAAAAAAATCCTTGCTGCTTTCAGCCTGGGCCTGCTCGTCCAAGTCACTGCCGGATCCCCGACCGGTTCACTGATCGAGATGAATCTCCCGTCCAAGTTCTTCAACTGGAATCGCGGCCTGCACATTTATCTTCCGCCGTCCTATTCGACCAAACCACAGCGGCGCTATCCCGTGTTGTATCTGCAGGACGGTCAGAATGTTTTCAGTTCCGCCGGCACCAACTGCGCCTTCGGCTGGGGCAGTTGGGCACTGGACAAAACCGTGGACGAACTTTCCCGCGCCGGAAAAATGCAGGAGATCATCATGGTCGCGGCGGACAACAGCTTTGCTCGCTACGAGGAATACTGCGGCCGGCACCACGCCGCGAATGCGGCCACCAACACCGCCTTTGAAAATTATTCCGCGTTTCTCATTGCCGAACTCAAGCCGCGCATTGACCGCGATTACCGCACACTGCCCGATCCCGCCAACATCTGCGTGATGGGTTCCTCGATGGGCGGTATTTGCAGCCTCGTGCTGGTGTGGGAGCGCCCGGATATTTTTGGCGGCGCGGCCAGTTTGTCCGGGGCATTCATGGTGGAGCAGACCAATTTTTTGTACCGCGTGTTGAAAAACTATCACGGCAAACCCAAACCCTTTCGCGCCTATCTTGATTCCGGCGTGGTGGATTTCACGGGCGGCGATGACGGCCATGCGTTGACGGAACAGGTGGCCGCCGAGTTGCGCCGCATCAACCCGGCGGACGCCGTGAAACTTTTCGTGGACGCCAAGCCGCTCACGCCGACGGAACTGGAGCAGACCGGACTGCGCCGCGACAAATGGAGCGAAGCACAAACCAGCCAGCACAACGAATTTTACTGGCGGCTGCGGGCCTGGCGGGCTTTGACCTTCCTCTTTCCGTCGGCGAAGTCGGACTGAGAGAGCAAAAAAGGCGACGGGTCGTTCAACCCGCCGCCATAAAATTAGATCTGCGGTTCAGGCCTGCACGTTCAAGGTGCTGGAAGTCAGAGTCATGGAACCCGTGGCACCGTCGGATGCACTTGTGGTGGGGGTCGTGTTGGCGCCTTTGTCATCAGCATCGCCGTCATTGTCCACTTTGTGGTGGTGATGATGATGCCCTCTCGTTCCCTGGGCGTGCATCGCACTCTTCATATCCTGGGCCAGGGTTTTGAAGGCGTTCTGCGCGGCGGTGGGATCATTGATTTCAGCGCGGTTTGCAGGTTTGTAAGATCTGTGCCCAAGGTGCTGTTGTTGCTGAACAACTGGCTCAACGGATTTTTTCCGGTGTTGCTCTGCAAATCACTTTGAAAGGTCGTCAGGGCGCTGGCCGCCGTCGTCAGATCGCCGGATTGAATGGCGCTGCCGATGCCTTTGAAATCTTTGAAGAGCTGGTTGAAGCCATCCGGGGATTGAGTCTGATACGCGTTCGCGGTTGAACCGACATTTGATACGGTCATAAAAAATTGATTCTCAACCGGCATGTTTAACGGTTGTAATTATACTTTCGGATTAAATGGTCGGAGCTTGAGCGATTGGATTTTACCCGTCTGAGGTTTGCCTATCTCGCCGCTTGCCAAGCGCGACGGCGGTTTGTTTAATGCGCCCGTGTTAAACCAGCAGACCCTGAACCGTTCCGTCACTTACTCCGGCATCGGCTTGCACAGCGGCAACCGGGTGACGATGACTTTTCTGCCCGCGCCGCCCAACACCGGCATCCGCTTCCGCCGCGTGGACCTCGAAGGCAAACCGGAAATCGAGGCGCGCGTGGAGCACGTTTCCGACACCAACCGCTCCACCACGATTGCCAAGGGCAACACCAAGATTCACACGGTCGAACACGTCCTCGCCACCTTCGCCGGCTACGGCATTGACAACGCCATCGTGGAACTCGACGCCAACGAACCGCCGATCAGCGACGGCAGTTCGCGCGAATTCTGCAAGCTCATTCAGGACGCAGGCATCGCGCCGCAGGACGAACGCCGCGAGGTTTACAAGGTCACCGAGTTGATCGAACTCCAGGCGGGCGAAACCATGATGACGGTTTTGCCGTACGACGGTTTCAAAATCACCTGCACGAGTTCGGACAAGGGCGGACGGTTCACCCAGTTTTACAGCGTGGATGTTTCGTTGAAGACGTGGGAGAAAGAAATCGCCCACGCGCGCACGTTTTGTTTTTTCGAGGAGATTGAATTCCTGTTCAAGAACGGTTTGATCAAGGGCGGCGGCCTGGAAAACGCCGTGGTCATCCGCGACGACGCCGTGCTGACCACCGAGCCGATGCGTTATCCCGAGGAGTTTGTCCGTCACAAGATTCTCGACATCATCGGCGACCTCTCGCTCGTGGGCCGGCCGTTGCAAGGTCACGTCATTGCCATCAAGCCCAGCCACGCGGCGAACTGCGAACTGGCCAAGCTCGTCACCGCGCAGATGCGCAAGCCCCTCGTGGCCGCGCAAACTTTCGGTCCGCCGCCCGTCGTCAAGAAAAGCGCCGAGCAGGAAAAGGCCGACCTGTTTCAAATCATGGACGAAGTCGGCGCGCTGGATTCCGTCCAGATCATGAAGATTCTGCCGCATCGCTACCCGTTTCTGATGCTGGATCGCGTGATCAAAATTGACGGCAACAAAATCACCGGCCTGAAAAACGTCACGATCAACGAGCCGTATTTTCAGGGACATTTTCCCGGCCACCCGATCATGCCGGGGGTGCTGCAACTGGAAGCGATGGCGCAGCTCGCGGGAATTTTAATGCTGCGCAACGCCGAGAACGCCGGGCAGCTCGCTTACTTCATGGCGGCGGAAGACGTGAAGTGGCGCAAGCCCGTGTTGCCCGGCGACGTGCTGGTGATCGAAGTCGAACTGACCAAAGTGCGCGGCAAACTCGGCAAGGCCAAGGGTGTCTGCAAAGTGCGCGACGAAGTCGTCAGCGAGGCGGGGATCACGTTCATGCTTATTGCGAGCTAAAGCCTATGGCCATGATTCATCCCACTGCCGTCATCCATCCCAAAGCCATCATCGGTGACGCCTGTCACATCGGACCTTATTGCGTCATCGGCGAACACGTCGTCTTGGGCAAAGGTTGCAAGCTTCACTCGCATGTCGTCATTGACGGTCACACCAAGCTTGGCGACGAGAATGAAATTTTTCCGTTCGCCAGCATCGGACTCAAGACCCAGGATTTGAAATGGAAAGGCGGCGTCACGCGCACCGAGATCGGCGACCGCAACACGTTCCGCGAATACGTCACCATCCACAGCGCCACGGGCGACGGCGAAGTCACGACTGTCGGCTCGTACAACCACGTCCTCGCCTACTGCCACCTGGCGCATAACGTCACGCTCGGCAGCCACATCATCATGTCCAACTGCGCGACGCTGGCGGGCCATGTGACCGTGGAAGATCACGCCGTCATCAGCATCGCGGCCGTGCATCAGTTTTGTCGCGTCGGAAAAATGTCCATGATCGGCGGCTACTCGAAGATTTCGCAGGATGTCCCGCCGTTCATGCTGGTAGATGGCAACCCGGCTTCCACGCGCACCATCAATAAAATTGGCCTGGAGCGCAATGGCGTCTCAGAAGAAGCGCAGACGGCACTGCGGCAGGCGTACAAGTTTTTGTTTCGCGAAGGACTGACCATCACCAACGCGGTTGCAAAAATCGAAGCCGAGCTGCCGCTGCTGCCGGAAATCCAGTACCTCGTCAACTTCGTGAAGACCAGCGAGCGCGGCATCAGCAAATAATTTGTCTTTGCCGCACCGCGTTGAACAATCCGCGCTGTTCCATTGGCCATTCAACTCCTACTTGCAGCGGACGGCGGAAGCACTAGGATCAGTTCAAACCTTTGCACTTATGAATAACATTTGCCGATTTCTTCTTCTGGCCGGGCTGGTGTTCAGTTTTGTTTCTGTCGGCCGCGCCATGGTCATCAACATCACTTACGACGCCACCGTGACCAATCTGATGAACCCCGCACAGGTGCAGCCTGCAGTGGCGTCGGTCGTGCAGTGGTTTCAAAACCAGTACGCCAACCCCATCACGATCAACATCACCGTCGCCTTCAGTTCCGGCGTCAGTCTGGGGCAGAGTTCCTTCAGCCTGCTCGGCAAGACTTACAGCCAGGTGACCAACGCTTTGAATTCCCGGCGGGTGAGCACGGCTGATTTCAGCTCCGTGGCCAGCTTGCCAGCCAACGATCCTACGGGGGCTGGCTCCACTTGGTATGTCCCGCGCGCTGAGTGCAAGGCGCTGGGACTTTCCGGTGTCGGCGCCAACGACACGATCTCGGACGGCACCGTTACATTTTCATCAACGCAGAGCTATACCTTCGATCCCACCAACCGCGCAGTGGCCGGCAAGTTTGATTTCATTGGCGTGGTGCAGCACGAGATTTCCGAGGTGATGGGACGCGCCTACTTGCTCCACTACGGCATCGCCGGGTATTCGCCGTGCGACCTGTTTCGCTACACCGGCAGCGCCGTGCGAAGTTTTGGAACCAATGACGCCAACGTCTATTTCTCCGTGGACAACGGTGCCACTGCGCAAAAGTTTTATTATGGCATTGTCACTTCGGGCGATCTTCAGGACTGGGTTTCGAGCACGCCGCAGGATTCGTTTGATGCGTTTGTGTCCTCGGGAAAACAGTCGGTGATTTCCAGCGCGGACATTCTCGCGCTGGACGTGCTCGGCTACAACATGCCGGTGAATCCTACGCCGCTGCTGACCGGCGCGCGGCTGGCGAACGGTTCCTTCCGCCTCAATTTCAACACGCTTGCCAACACCGGCTTCACGGTCGTCGCCACCACCAATCTCGCGCTGCCGCTGGCCAGTTGGACCGTGCTCGGCGCACCGACGGAATTTTCCACCGGGGCCTATCAATTCACCGACGCGGCGGTGGGCAATCAGCAGCGCTTTTACCGGGTGAGATCGCCCTGAGCCACCAGAACTGTCCGTCGGTCGGCAAATCCCCGTTGGACTTGCCCGCACGATTCGACTAATAAAAGTCCGCCCCCCGGCTTAGTCACGGAACCGGATTGAGACGGTCAGTCCGGGATCAAACAAAGGTCATGCAAACCAACTCCGCCCAGCTTCATGCCACGCTGAAAAAATATTTCGGGTTCGCGTCCTTCCGCCCATTGCAGGAGGAGATCATGCACGATGCGTTAGCGGATCGGGACGTGTTCGCGGTGCTGCCCACAGGCGGCGGAAAATCGCTCTGCTTCCAACTGCCCGCGCTTGTTCGCCCGGGACTCACCGTCGTTGTGTCGCCGCTCATCGCGCTGATGAAAGATCAGGTGGATGCCTTGCAGGCGGCGGGCGTGGCGGCCACGTTTTTGAATTCGTCGCTCGCGGCGGGCGAGTCGCGACCGCGTTTGCGCGGCCTGCACAACGGTGAATATCGCCTGCTCTACGTCGCGCCGGAGCGGTTGATGTTGTCGGGCTTTCTCGATGACTTGAAGAAGTGGAACGTGAACCTGTTCGCGATTGACGAGGCACATTGCATCAGCGAATGGGGCCACGATTTCCGCCCGGAGTACCGGCAGATCGCCTCGTTGCGCCAGCATTTCCCCAACGTCCCGGTCATGGCGCTCACCGCCACGGCCACCGAACGGGTGCGCGAGGACATCGTCAAGCAATTGCATCTCCGCGAGCCGCAATGCTACGTCGCGAGTTTCAACCGGCCCAATCTCACCTACCGCGTCTCGGCCAAGTCCGGTTCGTACGAGCAGATCCTCGGCTTCATCCGCGCCCGTCCGCGCGAGAACGGCATCATTTATTGCCAGGCGCGCAAGACCACGGAAGACCTCGCCAGCAAGCTCACCGCCGACGGCATCAAGTCCGCGCCGTATCACGCCGGCCTAACGCCGACGGAACGCTCGACAAATCAGGACGCGTTTCTGCGGGACGAAATCCGTGTCGTGTGCGCGACGATTGCGTTCGGCATGGGTATCAACAAACCCAACGTGCGCTTCGTCATCCACTACGATCTGCCGAAGAACATCGAGGGCTACTATCAAGAAACCGGCCGCGCGGGTCGTGACGGTCTGCCGAGCGAATGTCTGCTGCTGTTTAGTACTTGGGATCGCGTGAAACAGATGCGCTTCATTGACGAGAAGCCAGACCCGAAGGAGCGCGAGATCGCCCGGGCGCAACTGGAGCAGATCATTCATTACGCGGAAGTCGGAACGTGTCGCCGGGAATTTCTGCTGGGATACTTTGGGGAAAAGTATGGAGCGCCGATCTCCGAATCGGCTCGAACCGGGGACGCTACCCAACAAGCCGATCAGGAGATCGGCGCTCCGAACTGCGAGGGCTGCGATAACTGTCTCGCGCCACGCCAGACGTGGGACGGCACGCTGGCCGCGCAGAAATTTTTGTCGTGCGTCTATCGCATCCGGGAGAAAAGCGGATTCGGCATGGGCATCGGACATATCGTTGAAGTCCTGTGCGGCGCAGAAACGGAGAAGGTCCACAAGTTTGGGCATCACGAACTTTCCACTTACGGCATCGGCAGCGAGCACAACCGCGCCGAGTGGGGCGCGGTCGGTCGCGAACTGGTGCGGCTGGGGTTCCTGTTCCAGAACACGGAGAAGTTCAGCACCGTCGAATTGACCGATGTCGGGCGGGCGGCACTGAAGTCTCGGCAAAAAATCACGCTGACCAAGCCGGTTGCCGCGCCGGAACCGGCCAAGCATCGTGCGGGCGAAATTGCCTGCGACGAGGCGTTGTTCGATGTTCTGCGGGCATTGCGCAAGCAGCTTGCCGATGAGCGCGCGGTGCCGTCCTACATTGTTTTTTCCGACGTGGCACTGCGGCAGATGGCGCGATTCTATCCACAGAACGACGACGAGTTTGCCCGCATCAGCGGCGTGGGTGACAAAAAGCTGGTGGAGTTTGGCGCGGTTTTCCTGGCGGCCATCGCGGAACATCTCAAGACCAACGCGCGTCAGATTTTTGCCGAGGAGTCATTCGCCACGCCGGTCGTGGTCCCGCGCACCCGGCTGAATGATTCGGCGCGGGAGACGCTGCATTTTTTCCGGCAGGGCAAGGACGTACCGACCATCGCGCGGATTCGCGGGTGGAAGGAAAGCACGATCTACGGGCATCTCGAAGATGCGATGCAGGCGGGCGAAGCGGTGGACGTGAACCAGTTGCTCACCACCGAAGCACAGCGCGAGATCGCGGCGGCGTTCGCGAAGTTTGGGTATGGGAATCTGCCGGGTGTGGTGGAATCCCTGGGCGGGCGTTATCTCAACGGGCAGTGCCGCGTTTACCGGACGGCGATGCAAAGGCAAGGGCGGTAGCGGCTGCGCGTTTGCGCTTGGATCGCGGGCTTCAGCCCGCTTTAGCGTTCGTGTGTCGAGCGCGTCAGATTATTCGGGAGTCTTCCGAACTTCTCACGCTGAAGCGGCGTAAACGCCGCGCACCTTCGCGCCACTTCCCGCGCGCGTTCGTTCAACGCCGGCGTTCCGTGAACTCGTTCAGCTCTCGATCACGTTGATCTCGACGGGCTCGACGTTCACGCCGGCCTTCTCCAGCCACTTGATCGCGGCTTTAACTTCCGCGCGCGGACCGTTGAGTTCGAGGCAGACGATGCCGATCTCGTCGTTCACGCTGGCCTGGCGAATGTTGGTCGTGACTTTGAACTTGTGACCAACTTCCCAGATGAACGGCTTCTTGATGAGTTTGGGCGGATACATCAGCCACAGGCGCGTCTGCTCGGGCGTGTTCCCCGTGGTGGGCTTGCGGGTTTTGGGTTTGGTGGCCATAGCGTCTAAAAGTTTTCAGCCTTCTCCCCATCCCTCTCCCATCCGATGGGAGAGGGTGGCCGAAGGCCGGGTGAAGGCCGGGTGAAGGCCTAGCCGCCCGCGATTGCCGGGATGATGCTGATTTCGTCGCCGTCTTTGAGCGGGGTCTCGCGGTTTTTGAGGAAGCGGATGTCTTCCTCGTTCACATAGACGTTCACGAAGCGGCGGACTTCGCCTTTTTCGTCCACGAGCCGTTCCTGGATGCCAGGAAAGCGCGCTTGGAGTTCGGCGATGGCTTCGCCAATGCTCTTGGCGTTGACCTCGACGGTCTCTTCGTTGTTCGTTAGTTTACGGAGCGGAGTGGGGATCAGGACTTTTGTGGGCATAATTCAATTCTAATTTTATGTGGAGGAATCGTGACTCGTTAATCAATAGCAATCAAAACTGTGAGCAAAATCACCTGTTCTCACATCGAGAATTCCGAAAAGATAACATCTTCCATCAAGTGTACGTCTTTCAACTGGGCTGAATCTCACCGAAATCCGATCGTCCGATTTTCCTTTCCACATATCAATATCAATCCTCGGGTTTCTGCGGATGTAATTAATACGTGCATTGTTTGTGCGAAAAAACTCAAGGTTTGGCTCTGACAATGTATCTTTGGTCCATTGGAGATTTCCGTTTGTATCGATTGCACTCACATGCCGACCATCACTTTCGACATAAAAAGTAATTCCTGAAGCATCTCTGTACGCGTAAGGAAGTGGCAGCACGCTTCCAGCATACATAATCCAGTTCGACCCGGACGTATAGTTGGTCATGTGCCAGAGAATCTCGTAATCGCTGTTGGTTGAGATCGAAGTCCGATCTGTTCTGCTACCTATCGGTTCACGTTTTGACCAAAGCTCGTCCAGTTCCAGGGAGCTGGGCGATTTGGTTTCTGCACTGCAACAAAATGTCGCTACAAGGAGAAACGATATCGCGCACAGGGCTTTCATAACGCCGACAATTACGCATTCACCTTTTCTTCATTCGCCACCAGAGCTTCAAACTCGCGCAGGCTCGGCTTGATTTCGCGCGGCTGGCCGACGTGCCCGGTGACGGCGTCGAGCGTTTTGAGTCCGTTGCCGGTGATGCACAGCACGGCGGAATCATTCGCCGGAATTTTTCCAGACGCAATGAGTTTCTTGGCCACGCCCACGGTCACGCCGCCGGCGGTTTCGGCAAAAATGCCTTCCGTTTCGGCGAGCAGTTTGATGGCGTCGCGGATTTCGTCGTCGGTAATGTCGTCGGCGTGCGCGTTGGTTTCCTTCATCGCCTTGAGCGCGTAGAAGCCGTCGGCGGGCGTGCCGATGGCGAGCGATTTGGCGATGGTGTCGGGCTTGACGGGCTTGAAGAAATCGAGTCCCGCCTTTTGCGCGACGGAAATCGGCGAGCAACCGGTCGCCTGCGCGCCGTGGATGGAATACTTGCTCTCGCTGATAAGCCCGAGCTTGGTGAATTCCTGATAGCCCTTCTGGATCTTCGTGAGCAACGAGCCGGACGCCATCGGGACGATGGTGTGGTCGGGGATGCGCCAGCCGAGTTGTTCGATGATCTCATACGCCATGCTCTTCGAGCCTTCGGCGTAGTAGGGGCGCATGTTGACGTTGACAAACGCCCAGCCGAATTTGCCGGCGATCTCGGCGCAGAGGCGGTTCACCTCGTCGTAATGACCTTTGATGGTGATGACGTTCGCGCCATAGACCAGGGAGTTGACGATCTTGCCCTGTTCCAAATCGGACGGGATAAAGACGTAAGACTTCAGGCCGGCGCTGGCGGCGTTGGCGGCGACAGAGTTGGCAAGGTTGCCGGTGGAAGCGCAGGCGACGGTGGTGAAACCAAGTTCTTTCGCGCGACTGAGGGCGACGCTGACGACGCGGTCTTTGAACGAGAGCGTCGGATAGTTCACGGCGTCGTTTTTAATCCAGAGTTCGCGGATGCCGAGTTTTTTGGCAAGGCGGTCGGCTTTTACAAGCGGGGTGAAGCCGACGAGCGGGCCAACCGTGGGTTCACCGGCAATGGGCAGCAGCTCGCGATAACGCCACATGGTCTTGGGGCGCGACGCGATGGCTTCGCGGGTCAGCGACTTTTTGATCTTGGCGTAGTCGTAGGCGACTTCGAGCGGGCCGAAGTCGAACTCGCAGACGTGCGTGGCTTCGAGCGGATATTCGCGTCCACATTCGCGGCACTTGAGTGCCTTCATGAAACCCTGTTGTTCACTCATAAATATATTTCCGTAGCGGCGACTCGGCAGGGCGCCGCAATTTTATTTTGTTCAACGGCGGTCTGCCGACGCGCCGCCACGTTGCCATCCGGGCAAACAAAAAACCCCGACTCGTGACGAGAAGGGGCCGACAGTTTTCGCGCGCGCTTCTCATTTTCCCCAAGCTAATGATGCCTGAGCTGGAATTGGCACCTGACATTGAAATCTAAGTTCAACCGGTTGCCGTGGTGTCACTGGGCCAGTGCCCTCGACCACTCGTCATGAGTCCATTGTATCAACGGATGCGGATAGATTGATATGTTTGTTGAAACCTGTCAACAGGTTTTTACTCGCCGTCCGCGCGCAGGATTTCAAACCACGCCTCGTCGCGGCTGGTGAGGTTGAGGAGCACGCCTTTTTTCAAATCGGCCCGCTTAAGCGCGGCGTGAAACTGCTTGGGATTCGCCACCGGCTGCTGGTTGATGGAGGTGATGAGGTCGCCGGCTTTGATCTCGCTCTGGTCGGCGGGGCCGTCCTTGTCCACCGCCACCACGATGACGCCTTCGGTCGGGTTCACGCCGAAATGATCCGCGAGTTCCGGCGTCAGGGAATGAATGGTCAAGCCCAGCATCGCCGCCTCGGCGTGTTCGCGCGCGGCGGATTCATTTGCGGCGGTCGCGACAATGTCCTGCTCGGCCTCCGTCGTGAGTTTGAGCTGGACGGTTTTGCCGGCGCGGTAAACATCCAGCGTCACGAGTTGGCCGACGGATTTGTGGCGCACTTCATCGCGGATCTGCTGGGTGTTGCCGACATGCTGGCCGTCAATCCCGATGATCACATCGGCGGCGTGCAGACCGGC
>JANYDP010000577.1 GCA_025363535.1 Verrucomicrobiota bacterium
GACCTTCAGGTCGCTTCACCGCCCGCCAGCACGAAGCCGTCAAAAATCCCGGCCCGCTGGCAGTTGGTGAGGTGAAGCGGCGTGAACGCCGCGCTCCGCTCCGGCTCGTTCCGCGTCACCCTATGCAACGAGTCTCAATAATCCCGCCGACCTATTTCGGTTTACCGACACTGACGGAGCCATCCTCATAACCATAGTTGTGATGGATCGGGCAATAAAGAATCACTTCGTTCGGATGCGTGTCATTGATATTGGTCCCGGAATGCACCCGGTAGCTCACATTGTCGGCTTGAAAATCCTGGAAGTTAAGCGCGGCGTGCTTGGACGGATCATTCGGACAAACCAGGATTTTCGGCGTGTTCAACTCGTTTGACATGATCTGAAAATGGCGGAAGGAATTGCGGTCGTAGCCATCACTGCCCCGATCGCAAAGTTCCAGCGTGCCGCCTTTGCCCGTGCTCACGTTGAAGGGAAATTGATCGTTGTTGTCCCCCTCCCAGAGGCGAAAGGCCAGCCCGATCTGTTTCATGTTGTTGACGCAACTGATGGATTGCGCGCTCCTTGGCCTTCGCGAGCGCTGGCAGAACCATGGCCGCCGCCACCGCCACGTCGGCCGCCGCCGGAGCGGCCACGAGCGTGGCCGAGCCGTCCCGGTTGCCGATCGAAACACTCTGCCAGCCCGTCGGTGTGTGGCCGCTGATGGACAACCCGAAGGCCGGCCCCTGGCGAAGAATGTATTTCTGCAAGGGCGCCAGCTTCGCGGCTGCGGCAGCGTCGGATTTCATCGCCTGCTTTTGCAGTTCGATGATCGTGGCGGAGAAGCGGCGGGCAGCATAACAGAATGAATTGCCTTCGGCGGGCAGATACTTCAGCAACGCGGCGAACTCCGCCGACTGGCGCAGGCCCGGTTGCTGGCCGGCGCGGACCGCGAGCGCGTTCCGCACCATCGCCGGCGAGGACGCGACAAACAGGTAATCGCCGCTGCTGGCCACGGTGATCGGCACGTTCAACGCCAGCGGCAGCGGCACCGGCAGGGCGCACATCTTCAAACCTTTCTCCTCGGTCACCTGGGTCTTTTCATTCTTGGCCATCTCGCTCGTGATCCGGTCGTAGAGCAGATCGTCGTTCACCTTCACCGCGATCAAGACGCCCGGCTCCGGTATTTCAAAAGACTGTTTGCCGAACGGAACACTCATCTTGTGCGCTGAATCCAGCGTCAGCATGAAACCAACCTCACCTCCGAACGACGCCAGCAATTTCGGCCAGGACAATTTTGTGCGTTGCTCGAACAGCTCCGGGAATTTTTTCACCCCGTCAGCGGCTTCCAGCAGGCCGGAATTGCCCAGTTCGCTTTCGATCAATTGCCACACGGCCGCCACATCCACGTCGCCAAATGCAGCCAGCGCCGTGTCCGGCGTCAGGAAATCCAGGCCGTGCAAGGCGTGCGGCTTCCGGCCCAGAATATTCCACAGCACGCCCCCGCCCTGCCCCGCTGCGTGATGCGCGATAAACTTGGTGCGATGCAGTTCCGGCGTGACCTGGATGCCGCTCATGCCGATGCCGGTCAGATTTTCCAGGCCGCTTTTGGATGCCAGCCGCGACAGCAAATCGAAAACCTGATCCACGTTCTTGCGGTCGGAACCGGGCACCTCCGGCAAATCCCCAATGAGTTTATGCAGCTCGGAGATGTTGGTGGACAGCCCGGCCAGCCATTGATCAGTGGCCAGATAAACATACACGCTGCCGCCGGCATCAAGCTGGCTGGTGACTTCGCCGAAGGAGGTCTGCCGGGCCGGCGTGAAGGCGGGCACGGGCGCGGCGACGCTGGAATTCTTTCCGCCCGCCGCGTCCTCCCTTTTGCAGCCGGCGAAAAGCAAAGCAACGAAGGCAAAGACCAGTGGGGTGGTTGATTTTTTCATAGGCTTGTTGGGATAGAGGAAAATCCGCCCGCCGCCCAAAGTAAAGCGTGAAGTGGTGGGCTGAAGTTGGCGGGGCGAAAAATCGCCACCACATCCATCCTTGTCAGAGCCGCGCGGCTCTTGCTTAATTCACCCCGGCGAACGCCACCGCCCCCATAGCTCAAATGGATAGAGCTCGCGTTTCCTAAACGTGCGATCCCTGTTCAATTCAGGGTGGGGGTACCACCAACTTATTGCCCGGCACCTTGGCGTTCAGCGTTTCCGCCGGCATATAGGTGATGATGCGGGCGCTGCGTTTGTAGGAGAAATACGAATACGTCCACTGGAACAGCACGGCGAGGCGGTTGCGGAAGCCGACCAGAAAAATCAGGTGGATGAACAGCCACGCCAGCCACGCGAGCAGGCCGGAAAATTTGAACCGCCCGATCCACGCCACCGCCGCCGAACGTCCGATGGTCGCCATCGTGCCCTTGTCCCAATACTTGAACGCCGGTCGCGCCGCCGTCTTCGTGCCTGCCTGGATTTCGGCCTCGATGATTTTGGCGACGTGTTTGCCCATCTGCATCGCGGCGGGAGAAACGCCCGGGACGGGCTTGCCGTTGTCCTGAAGCACCAGCGCCATGTCGCCGATCGCGAAAATTTCGGGATGACCCGGCACGCTGAGATCAGGATTCACCTTCACGCGCCCGGCCTTGTCGAGTTCAACTCCGAGATTCTTCGTCAGCGGCGTGGCCGAAACGCCCGCCGCCCAGAGAATGTTTCCGGCGCGGATGATTTCGCCGTTCGCGAGTTCCACTTCGCCGGCCCGAATGTCCTTCACATGAATGTTGTTCCGGATTTGCACACCGAGCGCTTCGAGCTGGCGTTGCGCGCTGGCTGAAAGATCCTGCGGCAGGTGCGAGAGGATGAGCGGCGAACCCTCGATCAGAATGATGCGCGCCTTCGTGGGATCAATGCGCCGGAAATCGCGGTTCAACACCGTGCGCGTCAATTCAGCAAACGCGCCGGCCAGCTCCACGCCGGTCGGGCCGCCGCCAACCACGACAATGGTCAGCAATCGGTCGCGCTCGGCCGGATCGGTTTCGTTTTCCGCCTGCTCGAACGCGAGCAAAATTCGGCTGCGGATGCGCAACGCGTCATCCAAGGTTTTCAGGCCGGGCGCAAATTGCTCCCACTCGGGATGGCCGAAGTAGCCGGTCTGGCCGCCCAGCGCGAGCACGAGGTAGTCGTAGTCGAGCGCGCCCTTTTCCAGCACCACCCGCTTTTGCGCGAGATCGAAATCCACCGCCTGGTGGAACAGCACCGTGATGTCGGCGCGGTTGGAAAGAATGCCGCGAATGGGCTGCGCGATTTCCGGCGCGGACAAACCGCACGCGGCCACCTGGTAGAGCAACGGCTGGAACAGATGATGATTCGTGCGGTCAACGACCGTGATGCGGGCGTTCGGATGATGAAAGTTTTGACAGAAGGTCAGCCCGCCAAATCCCGCACCCAGCACGACCACGCGACATTCTTTTTCCAAATGCATGCACCTATTTTGAATCAACGAGCGCGGATTGCAATGGGCGGAAGGTCGTGCGGAAAACCAACATGATGAGGCTGGCGATGCCGCCGCCGTTCGCTAAACTCTGGCATTGCAACGCACCGAACCCAACCATTACGCCACGCTCGGACTTGACCGCCGCTGCACCCTCGCGCAGATCCGCGCCGCGTACCGCGTTCTTGCCAAGCAGCATCATCCCGATCTCAATCCCCAGGCGCCCGCCGCCATGCAACGCACCCAGGCGCTGAACGCCGCGCACGAAATTCTCAGCGATCCTGAACAGCGGCTCGCCTATGACCGCGAACTCGACGACGCAAAAAACTCTTCCCCGCCGCTGCGTCGCGCCACCAAGTCGCCGGCCAATCTGTCGCAGGAAACGTTTTTGCGGATCGAGGATTTTTTTCGCGGCACCGCTTTGAAAGTGCGCGTCAACGACCCCACGCTCGCAGCGGGATCGGAAATCTACGAACTGGCCATCCCGCCAAACACCGCTCCCGGCACGCGCTTCCGCGTCCCGCGCACGGACGGCGGTTTTGTGCAGGTGCGCGTGAAGGTACAACCGGGGTTTCGCTTCAAGGCGCGTGGCTCCGATCTGCGCTGCGATTTGAAAATTAAACCCGAACACGCGGCCCAGGGCGGAATCGAAATGATCCCCGGCCCAACTGGCGCGCGGGTTCGCGTCGCCATTCCCCGAGGCGTGGGACGAAATGAAATAGTCCGCGTGGCCGGTGAGGGTTTGCCCAAACCGCGCGGTGGACGTGGTGATCTGCTGGTGCGCATCACCTACCGTGTCGAAGTGCGGGTCACGCGCGTGGCCGGTCGGTGATGGGAATTTACAACCGCGCCACCAGCAGCTCGCGCTGGAAGATGAGTTCCTTCGGCAGGTGCGAATAAATTCTCATGAACAACTCGTCCTGCTGCAACAACTCCCGCCGCCAGTCGTCGTAGTTGATCGTTTGCACGCGGTCGAATTTCTCCGACGAATAATCCGCGAGTCCGCTCAAGTCAAAATCCTTCGCGTATGGCACCCAGCCGAGCGGCGTCTCGACGGCGTTGGCGCGGCCATTGCAACGATCCACGATCCATTTCAGCACGCGCATATTTTCGCCGAAGCCGGGCCAGAGAAAATTTCCCGCCTCATCCTTGCGAAACCAGTTCACATGGAAAATGCGCGGCGTAAATTTGATGAGCTTCCGCATCACGATCCAGTGCCGGAAATAATCACCCATGTCGTAGCCGCAGAACGGCAGCATCGCCATCGGGTCGCGGCGCACCTGGCCCAGGCCGCCGACGGCAGCGGCGGTCATTTCGGAACCCATCGTCGCGCCGATGTAAACGCCGTGAATCCAGTTGAACGCCTGATACACGAGTGGCATGGTGTCAGCCCGGCGTCCGCCAAAAATAATCGCACTGATCGGCACACCGTTCGGGTCGTTCGCGAGCGGATCAAGCATGGGATTGTTTTTCATCGGCGCGGCGAAACGCGAGTTCGGATGCGCGGCCTTTTCTTTTGAATCGGGCGTCCATTTGTTGCCGCGCCAGTCGAGACATTCCTTCGGCACCGGGCCGTCCTTGCCTTCCCACCAGACATCGCCGTCGGGCGTGAGCGCGACGTTCGTGAAAATCGTGTCGCGCGCGATGGTCTGCACGGCGGTGGGATTGGATTTGGAATTCGTCCCCGGCACCACGCCAAAATAACCGGCTTCGGGATTGATGGCGTAAAGCCGTCCATCTTCACCCGGTTTCATCCACGCGATGTCGTCGCCGACGGTCCAGATTTTCCAACCCTTGAAGTGCGCGGGCGGAACCATCATGGCAAAATTTGTTTTGCCGCACGCGCTGGGAAACGCCGCCGCGACGTAGGTTTTTTCGCCGGCCGGCGATTCCACGCCGAGGATCAACATATGTTCCGCCATCCACCCTTCGTTGCGACCGAGAAACGAACCGATGCGGAGCGCGAGACATTTTTTCCCGAGCAGCACGTTGCCGCCGTAGTTCGAGCCGACGGAGATGACGGCGTTGTCGTGCGGAAAATGCGCGATGAAACGGCGGTCAGGATTCACATCCAACATGCAGTGCAGGCCGCGGTTGAAATCGTCACTGTCGCCGAGTTGTTTATAGGCAACCTCGCCCATGCGCGCCATGATCCTCATGCTCAACACGACGTAAAGCGAGTCGGTGAGTTCGATGCCAACCTTCGTCATCGGCGAACCGGGCGGCCCCATGAGATACGGCACGACATACATCGTGCGGCCCTTCATCGCGCCGGCGCACATTGCCCCGAGCTTGGCATACATGGCTTTTGGGGCCATCCAGTTGTTGGTCGGCCCGGCCTCCTCCTGCATCGGCGTGCAGATGAACGTGCATTGCTCGACGCGCGCCACGTCGTTGGGATTGGAGCGATGGTAATAGCAGCCGGGCAGCTTCTCCTGGTTCAATTTCACGAGAATGCCTTGCGCCACGGCCTCGGCGGTCAGCGTTTCCTTTTCCGCCTCCGAGCCGTCGCACCAATAAATCTGGTCGGGCTGGCACAGTTTTGCCTGCGCCTCCACCCAGCGGCGGACCGACTGATTGTCCGTGTTGCCGTTTCCCAACGTTGTTTTTGTCATAAGCAATTTTGCCATCGCCCGAGGATTTCCTTTCGAGCCGAGGGAGCTTTGCAAAATTTGGCGGACGTTCAACCCCTATTATGTCTGCAACTTCGCATAAGAATCGCAAATCTGGTGACGAATTGATGTCCCAACAAACATTTCATAGTCTTCGCTGTGCATGAAGCACATCAACTACAACTTTCACGCGTAGAGCTCGACCGCGTCAATGCGCGCTGCTAAATTTTTTTCGCTTTGATACAAACGAAACCATATTTCACGACCGAATACGGAAAAGCTTTTTTAGGCGATTCATCGGAACTGATGAAGGAAATTCCAGATGACTCAATCAATCTGGTCGTGACATCGCCGCCATTTGCGCTCACACGCAAAAAAGCCTATGGCAACAAAGAGGATCACGAATACGTCGAGTGGTTCATGCCTTTTGCCAAAGAAATCAGGCGAATCCTAAAAGAAGATGGCAGCTTCGTTCTTGATTTGGGGGGAGCGTATCGCAAAGGCTCGCCGACACGTTCGCTTTACCAATACGAATTGCTCATCAAACTTTGCAACGAGGGCGGATTCCATCTAGCTCAAGAATTGTTTCATTACAATCCGACACGTCTGCCGACGCCAGCCGAATGGGTCACAGTGCGCCGTGTGCGTTTGAAAGATTCGGTCAATGTTGTTTGGTGGTTGAGCAAATCTCTGAATCCCAAAAGCGACAACCGAAAAGTTTTGTTGGCTTACAGCGCTGCGATGGAAGATTTGTTGAAGCGACAGGCATACAACTCTGGCAAAAGACCTTCCGAACACGATATAAACGCAACGTCGTTTCTAACAAACAACGGCGGTGCTATTGCTCCAAATGTTCTCGCGCTCGCCAATTCTGAAAGCAACAGCAGTTATATTACTCGCTGCAAGGAGAACAATCTTCAACTTCACCCAGCTCGTTTTCCTGCTGCGTTCGCTGCCTTTTTTATCAGCTTTTTGACGGATGAAGGCGACTCAGTTCTTGATCCATTCGGCGGCTCTGGTTCGACTGGAGCGGCTGCCGAAGGAATGGCACGCTATTGGACGACGATGGAAATCAACGAAGATTATATCCGTGGTTCGCAAATGAGATTTCAAGATGATGACCAACCACTATTGTTAAAGGAGGCATCTATTCCTTATGGCAAAAATCCTAAGAAAACCAAGACTGCGAGATCTCGTCGTTGAAGCAATCCACGCTTGCGGCTGGGATGTTTTGATTTTGTCGTCGCGCGACGACCATCCGTTCGCGTTGTCCATTTTCAAAGGCGACACAAAAGTTTCGTTGCTGGTTTATATCTGGAATTTGACGCACGGTGGGTTTCCACGAGACCCAAATGAATTTCGGATTCAGGTAACTGGTGTCAGTCAAATTGAACTTCGTGAAGGTTGGAAAACGCTTTTGTTGGGTTGGTCCGATGATTTGAATGCTTTCGCGGGATTTGATGCAACCAAGCATCAAATTTCCATGTCAGGACGGTCTCCCTCCATCCAAATCAAACGTGATGCACTGGAAAAAGCCGTTAAGAATGGTTTTGCAACACAGGCGCGGGACAACGAAGAAATCGCCATCGCTTTCCGTCCAGACTTTTTTACTTCTTACGTTTTAGGCTCGTCGGAACTGCATCAAACCACGGCTGGCCTTTTGGAAACAAAGGCGCTTGAAAGAATTTCGCGCGAAGAAGCTGTGGATTTTGACCTTGAGGACATCGAAACAAAAGCACGTCGGCAAGTATTGCAGACAATAAACCGTAAGATTCGTGATGCGCGTTTTCGCGCGAATGTTTTGCGAGCATACAGTCACCGCTGTTGTGTGTGTGGCATCCAGTTGGATTTGCTCGATGCTGCACACATCGTTCCCGTTGAGCATGAACGCGGAACGGATGAAATCAAAAACGGACTCTCTCTTTGCGCGTTGCATCACCGGGCATTCGATCATGCTTTGATTACAGTTCGGACAGATTATTCGATTAGTTGCAGCGATAAAGAATTCAAACGCTTGCGTACGATTGGCTGGCAAGGCGGCGAATCCGAATTCAAAGCTTCATTGCGAGACGAAATTTTATTGCCGCCAAAAAAAGAGCTTTACCCTTTGTCTGAATACTTGGAGTTCGGACAAAAGCTTCGCGGTTGGATCAATTAAACTCTGGGCAATCAATACGGCCCACGAATGTGTTCATGCACCTGGGTCTTGTAAAACTGGCTGAGTTGTTTGTGCAACTCATCACTGAGCGGCGGTAGTTTGGAAACGCGCGCGTTCGCCAGCACTTGTTCGGGCCGGCTCGCTCCGGTGATCACGGTGGAAACAGCATCGTGATCCAGAATCCAGCGCTGCGCCAGATCGGGCAGGGACATTTCTTCGGGCACAAGTTCCTTGAGCGCGTCGGCGAGTTCCACGCCTTTTTCAAACGGCAGGCCGGCGAAGGTTTCGCCGACGTTGAACGCCTGTCCGTCGCGGTTGTAAGTCCGGTGGTCGGTCGCGGCGAACGACTGCGCCTTGGTCATCTTCCCGCCGAGCAAACCGCTGGCGAGCGGCAGGCGGACGATGATGCCCACACGTTTCTGCTGCGCCTCGGCGAAGATGGCGCGGGCGGGTTTCTGCCGGAAAATATTGAAGATGATTTGCAGCGAGCAGAGTCCGTCCTGCGCGAGGCAGACCTTCGCTTCGTCCATGGATTCCACGCTCGCGCCGAAGTTTTTAATTTTTCCTTCGCGCTGCAACGTGCGCAGCCAGTCGAAGATTTCTCCGCGCTGCAAAACGGACGGCGGCACGCAATGCAACTGTGTCAGATCGAGCGCTTCGACGCCGAGCCGTTGCAAGGACGCCTCGGTCGCGGCGCGCACGCCGGCTTCGGTGTATTTGTCCGGATAAAGATCGGACCTGCGGCCCAGCTTGGTGGCGACGAAAAATTTCTGCGAGTGCTGCCTGAGAAATTTTCCGATGAGCGTCTCGCTGCGGCCATTGCCGTAAACATCCGCCGTGTCGAAAAAGGTAATGCCCGCATCGGCGGCGGCCTCGAGAATGTCGAACGCGCGCTGGTCGTCGAGATTGCCCCAGTCCGCGCCGCCAAGCTGCCAGCAACCAAGGCCGATCTCCGAAACTTTCGTGTGGGTTTTGCCGAACGCACGTTTGTTCATGCGGGCATCGTAGGACGCCTGCTCGGGAACGTCCAGTGCCGCCTCGACGAAAATCCGGGGCGCTAAGCTTTTGCCGGCGGGGCGGTGCTCGCGCGCAAAACCAATTCTGCGGAATGCCGTTTGGATTCCACGCGTTCGCCGCGCAGCAGGTGCCGCATCGCCTCCACGGCCGCCACGCCGAGCCGGTGTTTCGGCTGGCGCACCGTCGTCAGCGGCACGCGGAAATATTCGGCGGTGAGAATGTTGCCAAAGCCCATGATGGAACGGTCGCGCGGAATCTGGACGCCCTGATTCAACAGCGTATTGGCACAACCGATGGCGACGAGATCGTTCACGGCCTGCACGGCGGTGGCGTGGCAGTTTTCGTTCATCATCTGCAGGGCCGCCTTGACGCCATCCTCAATCGTGCTGCCGGCGTGGAAAATCATTTTGTCATCCACCTCCATGCCCGTCTCCCGCAACGCGCGCTGGTAGCCTTCGTAGCGCGCCTGCGCCCAGGGCGCGGCCAGCGGGCCGGTGAGAAAGGCGATGTGCCGATGGCCCAACTCCAGCAGATGCCGCGTCGCGGCCTGGCTGGCGGCGATGTCGTCCACCTGCACGCTGGCAAAGTGGCGGCAGAACTGCGCGGGCGCGCCAAGCAAAACCGTGGGCACCTGGCGCGTCAACAACTCCTGATAGATGCGCGCCTCCGGCTCCATCCGGTACACCGGCGAGACAAACAATCCGTCCACGCGCCGCGAGAGCATCCGGCGGATGCAGGCCTCCTCGCGTTCGACCTTGTTCAACGTGTGCGCGAGCAAAACGTCGTAGCCAAGTTCGTGCGCGTGCTCCTCGATGGCCAGCACGACGCGCGAAAAAATCGGATCGGTCATGGCGGGCACGATCAGGCCGAAGAGCTTGGTGGTCTTCGTGCGGAGTCCTCGCGCGGACGAATCCGGCACGTAGCCCATCTGATCGGCGAGCTGGCGGATGCGCGCGCGCGTGGCGTCCGACACGTCCGGGGCTTCGCGCAGCGCCTTGGAGACGGTCATCACGGAAACTTTCGCGCGGGCGGCGATGTCTTTGAGCCGGATCATGGCGATGAAAAATTCAAAATGAAAAATGAAAAGTCTGAACCGCCGCGCACCTCGTTTTTAATTTTTCATTTTGCATTATTAATTTCACAGGTTGGCCCCGCGCCAGTGCAGTTTGGCGCGCAGCGATTCGAAAAAAGAACTTTCTTGGAGGTGCATCAGGCGAACCGTCCGCCGGCTGCGGCAGATTTCAACCTGATCGCCGGCGTTCAGTTCGGCCACCACATTGCCATCGGCGCTCAGGATCGTCGCCGGCTTAGGCGTCATCACCTTGATGCGAATGGTGGCGGTGAGTGGCAAGATCAAAGAACGGTTCGTCAACGTATGTGGGCAAACCGGCGTGAGCTGAAAAACTTCGGCGGTGGGAAACACCAGCGCACCACCGGCGGCCAGTGAATACGCCGTCGAGCCGGTGGGCGAACTGATGATCAAACCATCGCAGCGATAGCGTGTCAGCGGCTCGCCGTCCACGCTAACATGCAATTCTATCAGGCGCGAGGTCACGCCACGGCTGATGACGAGATCGTTGAAGGCGGTTTGTTGAACGGGCTGGCCGCCGCAACTGGCCCGCGCCTCGATGAGCGCGCGATTTTCAAATTTGAACGCTCCGCTCCAGACTTGTTTGAGGGCGTCGGCCAAGTCGGCGGAGGAAACCGCCGTGAGAAATCCCAGCCCGCCAATATTGATGCCCAGCAGCGGTGTCTGCGAGCCGGCGATTTCCCGGGCGGCGCGCAGCAAGGTGCCGTCGCCACCGAAGACCAGGAGGAGATCCACCGCGCGCGCCAGCGTGGCGGCGTTGGCGCAGACATTGCCCCGCAGGCGGGCGGCTTTGGCCGTGGCGGCATCGCAATAAATTTCCCGGCCCGCCGCGCGAATCAGCCGGGCGGCCTGGGTCACGGCCTGGGCGCAGGCGGCTTTGCCGGAGTTGCCGAGCAGCCCGACGCGATGGATTTTATCAGCGATTTTTTTCAATCAGCACCAGAAATTCTTTGTTGCCCGCCGGGCCGAGCAGCGGGGATTCCGTGACGCCGCGCCAACGCAACTCGGCACGTTGCCCGACAAATTCCTCAAGCTCACGCAAAACTCTTTCATGAATGATCGGATCCGTAATGACGCCCGCACCTTTGTCCACCTCGGCCTTGCCCGCCTCGAACTGCGGTTTGATCAACGCCACGATTTTACCCAAGGGCCGCAACAAAGCAACGGCGGGCGGAAGAATTTTGCAGAGCGAAATGAACGAGCAGTCAATCACCGCCAGATCGGCGAGGAGAAACGGCTGGGGAAATCCGACCGGCGTGAGGGTGCGGGCGTTGGTTTTTTCCATGACGACGATGCGCGGATCGCCCCGGAGTTTCCAGGCAAGCTGGCCGTGACCGACATCCACGGCATAAACTTTCTGCGCGCCGTGTTGCAACAGGCAGTCGGTGAAACCACCGGTCGAAGCACCCAGGTCAATCGCCGTGAGACCGGTGACCTCGAGTTGAAAATGTGCCAGCGCGTGTTCGAGTTTATGGCCGCCACGACTGACGAATTTTTCGGCGGCATCAAGGGAAAGGGTGTCGCCGGGTTTCACGGCATCGCTCGGTTTACGGGCGGACTGGCCGTTGATGCGGACGGCTCCGGCCATGACGGCGCGCTTGGCTTTCTCCCGGCTTTCGCACAGGCCGCGCTCCACGAGTTCCTGATCCAGTCGGCTCATTGATGGTTTGGCGGCGGAAGGCTTCCTGAAATGGGAGCGGGGTTCAAGCCGGAGTTTTTTGTCCTGAATTGCCCGAGCTTCGCCATTGACATTAAAAGCGGTTCCGCTACCGTGGCGCGCTCTGAATTTAGAAAAACGTAAATAGACCATATGCCGAACACCAAGTCAGCCGAACGCCGCATGCGCGGCAGCGCCCGCAAACAGGCCCGCAACACCAGCATCAAATCCCGCCTGCACACGCTGGAAAAGAAATACGAAGTCGCCGTTGCCGGTGGCAAAAAAGACGAGGCCACCGCCGCCTTGCTCGCGGTCACGTCCGCTTTCGACAAGGGCGTCAAAGCCGGCGTCCTCAAGAAGGCCACCGCCAACCGCAAGAAATCCCGCCTGACCCTCCGCCTCAACAAGGCCGTGGCGGCCAAGTAATTTTCCCGCTGCCCGGCGGGATCGAACCTTTGCAAACACCCTGCTTGGCGGGGTGTTTTGCGTTGTACGGAACCAGGCCAGCCATCCGGGAGTGCAAGCCGCCGATAGTGGATTCAACTCGCACAGATCACAATCCGACGCGTGAAGTCTGAATCAATTCTTGAACCCGGGTTTTAACGAGCCTACTCTAACCGGGCCGTGAGCAAACCGAAACCAACCTATAAACTTTTGTCCGGCGAATGTGCCGGGCCGGAAGTCTGCCCGCTCAGTTGCGTCAAGGCCGGGCAGGTTGTCTGCATCCGCGAGCTGGCCACCACGCCTGAAATCCAGGTGCGCCTGCGTGAAATGGGCCTCGGCGAACAGCAGCGCATCAGGCTCGTCAGTCACAATTCCAGCATCATCTGCCAGGTCTGCAATGCGCGGCTTGGCATCAGCAAGAAACTGGCGGAGTCCATCCTCGTCGAACACGTCCACGCCGAACCGGAGGCAGTTTAAGCATGGCCGCCGACTTGCAGCCGCTTACCTCGCTCGCCCTGGGCACCACCGCCACCGTCGCTGAAATCAATCTACCGCCCGCGCACCGCCCGCGCCTGATGGAAATGGGTTTGCTCGTCGGCAGCACCGTACAACTCGTCCGCTTTGCGCCGCTGGGCGACCCGGTCGAAATCAAAGTGCGCGGCTATAATCTCACGCTGCGCAAACATGAGGCGGAGCAGATTTTGGTGAGGGTGAAATCGTAATTGTTCTTTGGGACAATGC
>JANYDP010000581.1 GCA_025363535.1 Verrucomicrobiota bacterium
AGGAACTCGCCGGGGCCGGACCGGATCGCGGCGTGGTGTTTCAATCACCTTCGCTGCTGCCCTGGATGACGGCGTTTGAAAATGTCATGCTCGGAGTGGACCAGGTATTTTTCACTGCCAGCAAGGACGAGCGTCGCGAGATCGTGGAGTATTACCTTACGGTGGTCGGTTTAGGCGAAGCGATGCACAAGCGGCCCGTCGAACTTTCTCAGGGCATGCGGCAGCGTGTCGGCATCGCCCGCGCGTTTGCGCTCAAGCCCAAGATGCTCCTGCTCGACGAACCGTTCGGAATGCTCGACTCGCTCACACGTTATGAATTGCAGCAGGTGCTGATTGAACTCTGGCGTAAAAATAAAATCACCGCGCTCATGGTCACGCACGACGTGGACGAGGCGCTTTTTCTGAGCGACCGGATTGTCTGCATGACCGACGGCCCCGAAGCCGAGGTCGGCGAAATCATGGAAGTGAATTTCCCGCGTCCGCGCGAACGCAAGGCGGTGATGGAACATCCCGACTATTACAAGCTGCGCGAAGAGCTGATTGAATTTCTCGAAGTCCGCGCCCACAAAAAAACCACCGGTGGCCAGACGGGTGGTGACGCCTCCGCCCCCAAACTTACGGGGCTTCCAGTCGTGCCTGCCAAGCCGGTTAACCTTCAGAAAGAAACTTTGTTAAATCACGTTTGACCCAAATCAAATACAAACCATTAGCAGAACCCAAAACTATCCGCATGAAAATGAAACTGAAAACCCTTGCCTCCAGCACGATCGTCCTTACCGCCATCAGCCAGGTCTATGGCCAGTACGCCCCGCCGCCGCCGCTCGCGCCGTTCCCGGGCTTCATCAACGAAGCGTTGCGCAAAAAAGATCCCTACATGGCGGCTTGGGACTTCGGTGGTAACAACCGGGCGCGCTATGAACTCAAGGAGGGCTTTGGCATCGCCGGCATCGCCGGCTCGGTGGACTTCCGCGATCATGGCGTGGCGGGCGCAAAGCTGGACACGTACAACGAATATTTCACCGACAAGCTACGCTATCATATCGGTTACACGGCCAAGTGGTTCAGCATTTACGGGGAGGGCCGGAGCAGCTTTGCCAACAACGACCAGCGGTTCGCGTACTTCGCCAGCCCGACACCAGCGGGCACTGTAAACCGCAAAGGCCAGGGTCCGGAATCCGACACCATTGATCTGCATCAGGCTTACGTCACGATTGGCAACCACAAAAAATTTCCGCTCTCACTCAAGATCGGCCGCCAAGAAATGTCGTACGGCGAGGAGCGGTTGATCGGCGCGTTCGGGTGGAATAACATCGGCCGCATGTTCGACGCCGCCAAAGTCCGCTGGCAGAACGAATGGTTTGCAGCGGATTTTTTCACCTCGCGCGTGGTCGTTCCCGTGGACGGGCAATTCAATGTTAACAACGACTACGACTTTTTCTCCGGCATCTACGCCACGACCACCAAGATTCCGAAGAACACGCTGGAGTTATATTTTCTCGCGCGTGATGCCTCCACCAAAGCCATCGCGGCGGAGACCAGTCCCCAGGCACCGCAGCCCAGTGCGCGGGACATTTACACGCTCGGCGGGCGCTTGAAATCCTTGCCCGGTCAGATCGGCAACTGGGATTACACGCTGGAGGGTGCCTATCAGTTCGGCAACTTCCGCGACCTCCGCGCCGGCGCACCGGCGACGCGGCTGGAGCAGGACGCCTTCATGGTGTCCCTGCAGGCGGGTTACACCTTTGCTGATGTCTGGGCCACGCCCCGGCTGGGTCTCGAATATGATTTTGCCAGCGGCGACAGCAACCCGCACGACAATGTCCACGGTACGTTTGAAAATCTGTTTCCGACCAACCACAAGTTTTACGGCTACATGGATTTCATCTCGCTGCAAAACATCCACGACGTGCGCGCCATCCTCCAACTCAAGCCACACTCGCGCGTGAGCCTGGCGGTGGAGGGGCACGGATTCTGGCTGGCCGACGCGAATGACAATTTCTACAACGTCGGCGGCGCACCGCGCGGCGGCACCGCCGCCACACCCACCGGCAACGGTTACGGCATCAATCCGAATTACAACCGCTTTGTCGGCACGGAACTGGACATTGTCGGCGGCGTGGCCTTGACCCGCTTCGCCCAGCTTGAAGTTGGCGTCGGGCATTTCTTCACCGGCAATTACATCCAACAATCACTGCACCACGCGAATTTTGGATCGAAGGACGCGAACTACCTCTACGTCCAGACGTCCATTAACTTTTGAACGGGCCGAAGCATTCGGACGTTCAAGTTGTCCAGTCCCGCTCCGTCTCCAGCGGAGCGGGACTTTTTTAAGCTGATGGAAAAAGCACAGGCTGAAAAGAAACCAACAGCGGCTCCGGTCAAACTTCCAACCGTGGCCGAAGCGGAGGATGATTATTCCTGTCTGCAAAACCGGGTCGCGCCAGCCTTTAGCCGTTGCGGATGTCTTGTGTCATGAGTGTGCGTCATGGGTGGAATGAAAACTATGAGCTGAATCTTTGGGTCTCGTTTTGAAATTGGCACGCCAGCAGCACTGGGCGGATCACACGTTGAACGTGCTTGAATTGGATTAAAACGAACATGAAACTCTCAGATCTAAAGAACTCCGGCCACTGGCCCACCTTGCTCACCGCGTTTCTGTATTTTGACTACAGCTTCATGGTGTGGACGCTGCTCGGCGTGCTCGCCAACCAGATTGCCGCGCCGGAGTCGCTCAACCTCACGCCGCAACAGCGCTTCTTCATGGTCTCCGTACCGATTCTCTCCGGCGGTTTTATCCGGCTCCTGCTCGGCCTGCTCGTGGATCGCATCGGCGCGAAGCGGACGGGAATTCTCGCGCAGCTCGTCGTCATCGCCGGTCTTTCCTGTGCCTGGATCTTCGGGCTGAAGAACTACGAAGCCACCTTGCTGATGGGCGTCGTACTCGGGGTGGCGGGCGCGAGCTTTGCCGTGGCCTTGCCGCTGGCGGGCCGCTGGTATCCGCCGAACATGCAAGGCTTGGTCATGGGCCTCGCCGGTGCAGGCAACATCGGCGTGGTGATTGATGCGCTGCTCGCCCCGCGACTCGCGGCGGCCTACGGTTGGTCGGCGGTGTTCGGCTTCGCGATCATTCCCGCGCTCGTCGTGCTGACGGTCTATTGCATCGTGGCCAAGGAACCGCCGGTGAAAATCACGCCAAAGAAAATCGGTGATTACTTCCGACTCTTCGCCGAGAAGGATGTCCACTGGTTCTGCTTTTTCTACACCGTCACGTTTGGCGGCTTCGTCGGGCTGGCCTACTCGCTCGGCATGTATTTCAAAGACCGCTTCAACCTCACGCCGCAGCAGGCCGGTGATCTCGTCGCGCTTTGCACGGCCATCGGCGCGCTCGGGCGTCCGCTCGGCGGCGGCATCTCCGACCGGATTGGTGGCATAAAATCGCTGCACATTTATTACTCGGTTGCGTGCCTCGCGCTGATTGCGGGCGGTTTGATTGACAGTCTGGCGCTGAATGTCGCGGCGTTCTTCGTCGCGTGCGCGGCGTTCGGCATGGGCAACGGCTCCGTCTTCCAGCTCCTGCCGCAACGCTTCGGCAAGGAACTCGGTTTGATGACCGGCCTCGTCGGCTGCGGCGGCGGTCTCGGAGGATTTTTACTGGCGAACATGATGGGCCAGAGTCGTCAGCACACGGGCAGTTATCTCACCGGCCTGCTGGTCTTTTCCAGCCTGTGCCTGCTGGCGCTGGTCGGCCTGCGCCTGGTGAAGAAGCGCTGGCGCACCACCTGGGGCGCAGTGGCTCAGGCGCGGATTTGAAAAGTACGCGGACGATGGATGAAAATAAATTCCACCAGTTACGGACTGCCGCAGAAGGAAGGCACTGAATCGCACGATGCCTTCGCGGTGAAGTCCTGGGGCGAGACGGTCATCGCCGTCCTGGCGGACGGGGCCGGTTCGTCGCGCGTCGCGCGCGAAGCCGCCGACCGGACGGTGCGTTCGTTGGTGAACAACTACGAGACGCGGCCCCGCTCGTGGACGCCGCAAAAGGCGTTGATCGAATTCACCCGCCTCAACAACCACACCTTGCACCAGGATTCCCTCACCCGCTTTGGCGGGCCGGAACTGATCACCACCCTCGCGGTGGCGGTCATTGAAGGTGACCAGCTTTACGGACTGAACGTCGGCGACTCGCGGGTTTATCTCGCGCGCGGTGGCCAGCTCACCCAACTCTCGCAGGATCATGTCGGGGAGCTTGCCGGGATGAGCCACGTTTTGGATCGTGCCGTCGGGCTGTCGGCGGAAATCGAGCCGCATTATTTTGAGCGGCAGTTGCAGGATGGCGACATCGCGCTGCTGTGCTCGGACGGAATTTTTAACGTGCTGAATCACGAAGCCCTGGCCGGCCAGCTGCACCGGCGCGGGGCGGCGCGCAGCCTGGTCGCCACCGCGCGGGAACAGGCGACGCCGGAAACGCTCGACGACATGAGCGCCATCGTGCTTGATATTGAAAAGACCGGACGACTCCGCGCCGTGAACGAACTGCCGCTGGAAATCCCCGCCACGCTCACCAAAGGCGATGTGGTGGACGGCTTCACGCTCGTGAAGCCGTTCCAGCACAGCGATCGTGTCTGGCTGGCCACGCGCGACGGGCAGAAGTTCACGCTCAAGTTCGCCCCGCTCGAAGCCCGCGAGAGCGCGGAAATCCTCAACCTCTTCGTCAAGGAAACCTGGAACGCGCTGCGACTCGCGGACAATGAATTTTTCCCGCGCACCTTCCTGACTGAGCGGGCGACGAAGCGTTTTTACGCGATGGAATTCATCGAGGCGCCCAGCCTGAAAACCTTTCTGCGCTCGCGCCAGCTCGCCGTGGATGAAGCCATCGCGCTCGGGAATTTTCTGCTCGCCGCCGCCCAAAGCCTGCTGCGGTTTGATCTCGTCCACGGCGACCTCAAGCCGGAGAACATCCTGGTCGTGCCCGGCTATGACGGCATCCATTTCAAGCTCGTGGACTTTGGCAGCGTGACGGAACTGTTCTCCGTCACCTCGCGCGCCGGCACCGCCAGCTATCTTGCGCCGGAACGCTTTCAAGGCGCGGCCATTTCCGAACGCACGGAGATTTTTTCCGTTGGCGTCACGCTCTTTGAATCGCTGACCCGCGCGTACCCGTTCGGTGAGATCGAACGTTTCCAAACACCGCGCTTCCACGCCGCCAAACGACCCGGCAAGCTAAATGCCAACATCCCGCCGTGGCTTGAATCGCTGTTGCTGCGCTCGCTCTCGCCGGAGCCGGAGTCGCGTCACCAGAATTATTCCGAGATGCTGTTCGAGTTGTCGCACCCCGATCAGGTCGCGCCGTTTCATCCGAAAAACACCCCGTTGTCCGTGCGCGATCCGCTGCGTTTTTATCAGATCGGATTTTACATTTTGTTTGTGATCGTCATCGCGCTTTTATTTCTCCTGTCGAAACATTGGAAACCATGACCGGCCTGCCACTCATTCCCGAAACCGCCCCGTTCAACGCCGAACAACGGCTCTGGCTCAACGGCTACATGGCCGGCCTGCTCGCCGGCAAAGGCTACATTCCCGCCGGCCAGACCAACGGTGAGCCCGCCACTGCGACACCAACCGTGCCGCTTTTGATTTTGTTTGGCAGCCAGACCGGCACCGCTGAAAAACTCGCCAAGCAAATTGCCAAGGAAGCCAAGACCAAGGGCTGCAATGCGCGCGTCGTGGATGCCGCCGCCCACGCGACGATTGATTGGAGCAAGGAGAGCAACCTGTTCGTCATCACCAGCACCTACGGCGAAGGCGACATGCCCGACAACGCGCAGGCGTTCTGGGACTGGTTGAAAACCGACGCGTCCGGCTCGCTGGCGCATCTGAAATTTTCCGTCCTGGCACTCGGCGACACCAACTACGAACAGTTTTGCGCCGCCGGCAAAAAAATTGACGCTCGCCTCGAACAACTCGGCGCGCAGCGGATTCACGAACGCACCGACTGCGAAGTGGATTACGAAGCCGCTGCGAAAACTTGGATTGCTGCGGTGTTGGGAAAAGTCGGATCCGTTTCCGCCTCTGCACCCGCCACGAATGGAAGCGCTGCTCCGGCTTCCGCTGCGCCCGCCGGCGAACTGTACGGCAAAAAAAATCCCTTTCCCGCGCGCCTGTTGAGCAATGTTCTCCTTAACAAGGATGGCTCGGACAAGGAAGTGCGCCATTACGAGATCAGTCTCGATGGCAGCGGCCTCACTTACGAAGCGGGCGACGCGCTGGGCGTGGTGCCACACAACTGTGACGAACTGGTGAACGATCTGCTCGCCACGTTGCGTTGCACGGGCGACGAGCCGGTGAAAGTCGGCGAGCACACCAAGCCGCTGCGCGAAGCATTCATCCGGGATTATGACGTGACCAAGCCGTCGTTGGAATTGCTTGCCTGCGTAGCGAAAGCCGCGCCCGACAGCGTCGTTGCGCCGCTGGTCGCCCCCGAACGCCGCGACGATTTGAAAAAATGGCTCTGGGGCCGCGATGTTCACGACTTGCTGAATCTCTTGCCTGCGCCAATGCCCGTGACGCAACTGCTTCCGCTGCTCAAACGGCTTGCGCCCCGGCTCTACTCGATCTCCTCCTCGCCCAAGGCGCACCCCGGCGAAGTTCATCTGACCGTTGGCGCCGTGCGTTACGAAAGCCACGGCCGCGTGCGCAAAGGCGTGGCGTCAACTTTCCTTGCCGACCGCGTGGGCGATACGGACTACGTCAAAGTTTTCGTCCAGCCTTCGCACGGTTTCAAGCCGCCGCACAATGGGGACACGCCGATGATCATGGTCGGTCCCGGCACCGGCATTGCACCGTTCCGCGCCTTCCTCGAAGAACGCAAAGCCACCGGCGCGAAGGGAAAAAACTGGCTGTTCTTCGGCGACCAAAAGAGCGCCACGGATTTTCTTTATGAGGAAACCCTCACCGCGTGGAAGAGCGAAGGGTTTCTCACGCGTCTCGATCTGGCTTTCTCGCGCGATCAGGCGGCGAAGGTTTATGTCCAGAACCGGATGCTGGAAAATGCCGCCGAGCTTTGGCAGTGGCTCCAGTCTGGCGCGCACTTCTACGTCTGCGGCGACGCCTCGCGCATGGCGAAAGACGTGGATGCTGCGTTGCATCAGATTGCTGAAACGGCCGGTGGTTTGAGCAAGGAAGCTGCCGTCGAGTTCATGAAAAATCTCAAGGCCGACAAACGCTATCAACGCGACGTTTACTAAAATGCCTGCCTTCACTCACAAGTCCCCTCGCCGCACTTCAATCCCAAAGGGATTGCGTCCTTCAGCCCAGGGTTGCGAGGCACGAGCTACCCTGGGAAAACAGATCGAAAAATTCATCAACCCCAACGGGGTTGTGACGAATCGCCTGTCCAAGAAGACGCAACCCCGTTGGGGTTGTGGCATCATTCAACTCGCACCCAGGGTAGCCTCGCAAGCTCGGCAACCCGGGGCTTTCAGCCGGAATCCCTTTGGGATTCGTGTTGGGCATAGCGAAGCTGCCGACAACCCCGTTTACTGACATGAGCACCACGGAAATTCCAGTCCAGCACGTCAACGGTGAACCGCTTACCGAAACGCAGCGGCAATATCTCGACGGTTATTTCTCCGGACTGGCCGCAAGCGGGTTGCGGTTTTCTGATGTTGAACCGTTGCCGGCGGCTGGAAAGAAAATTTCAATCGAAGATTTAATTTTTGAGGAGCGCGTCAAACATGAACTGCATCCGCTCGACGCCTACGACCAGATCATCGAGAACGCCGTCAACAACAAGGCCCCCGACAAGGAGGAGATTTTCCGTTTCAAATGGAACGGCCTATTTTTTCTCTCGCCGAACAAGGAAGCCTTCATGTCCCGGCTGCGGATTCCCGGCGGGCTGTTGAAGACTTTCCAGCTTCGCGAACTCGCGAACGTCGCCAAGGAATTGACCACGGGTTACGTCCAGATCACGACGCGCGCCAACCTGCAGATGCGGCTCATCCAGCCGAAAGATTGCCCGGATTTTCTCCGTCGTATCCAGACCGTCGGCCTGCATACGCGCGGTTCGGGCGCGGACAACATCCGCAATCTCACCGCCAATCCCACGGCGGGCATTGATCCGCATGAGTTGATGGACGTGATGCCGCTGTGCCAGGAACTCGGCCAGATCATCATCAACGACCGTTCGTTCTACGACCTGCCGCGCAAGTTCAACATTGCCTACGATGGCGGCGGACTCATCGGCACGGTCGAGGACACGAACGACATCGGTGCCAAGGCCGTGAAAGTGGGTGATGAAATTTTCTTCCGCATCGCGCTTGGCGGCGCAACGGGCCACAAGGCTTTCGCTCGCGATCTTGGCGTGCTGGTGAAGCCGTCCGAGTTGAACAAGGTGGTCGTCGTTCTCGTCCGCGTCTATATCGCGAATGGTAACCGCACAGACCGCAAGAAAGCGCGCCTCAAGCATCTGCTCGAAACCTGGTCACTGGAGAAATATCTCGGGGAGACGGAAAAAATTCTCGGCGGCAAACTGATGAAAGCTCCGGCGGATTTGAGGGTTGAGTATGGCGAAACAAAATTTCCGCATACGCACGTCGGCGTCTATCCGCAGAAGCAGAAAGGCTTCAACTACGTCGGCGTCGCCATTTCCGTCGGCCAGATGACGCCCAAGCAGATGATTCGCATTGCGGAGATCGCCGAGCTTTACGGTTCCGCCGAAGTGCGCCTGACCGTCTGGCAAAACCTGATTATCCCGAATGTTCCGGACGCCTTCGTCGCCACGGTGGAGAAGGCCGTTCGCAAACTGGGCTTTGACACGAAGCGGTCGCATCTGCGCGGCGGGCTGATTGCTTGCACCGGAAATTCCTATTGCAAATTTGCGCAAGCCAACACCAAGGCCCACGCCGTTGCCCTTGCCGATTATCTGGAGAAAAAACTTACGCTCGACCTGCCGCTGAACATCCACGTCACCGGCTGCCCGAACTCCTGCGCGCAGCATTACATGGGCGACATCGGACTGCTCGGCACGAAGGTCAAGGGCGAGGATGGCTACCATGTTTTCATCGGCGGCGGCTTTGGGGCGAACCAGGCGGTGGGACGGCAGGTGTTCACCGGCCTCACGTTTGAAGATTTGAAGCCGACGCTGGAGAAAATGCTGAAAGCCTATCAGCGTCATCGTACGCCGGGCGAGGCGTTCCAGAAATTCACCGCGCGCCACGATCTGAACACGCTGCAACGTTTCTTCACCAACGACGAATGACGCCGCTCCCGCCAGCGCCGGACGACAATCGCACGCTGGTTGACGCGCTGCTGGCGGAGCAGCAGCAACTCACGGCGGTCGAACGTTTCGCGCAGTCGCATGAGCGCGGCGATTTTTCCGAACGCGAGAAGAATTATCGCCGCCTGCTGCCCGCCACCACCCCGGCCACCGGTCAGCAATACGCCTTCGAGGTGGATCTCGACAAATGTTCCGGCTGCAAGGCATGTGTCACGGCTTGTCACTCGCTCAACGGTCTGGACGAAGGCGAAACGTGGCGCAGCGTCGGCCTGTTGTTCAGCGACGACTGGCGCGCGCCGCAGCAGCAGACCGTCACCACCGCCTGCCATCATTGCGTCGAACCCGGCTGCCTCGAAGGCTGCCCGGTGCTCGCGTATGACAAAGATCCCGTCACCGGCATCGTCCGGCATCTCGATGACCAATGCATCGGTTGCCAATATTGCGTGATGAAATGTCCGTACGAAGTGCCGCAGTATTCCACCAAACGCGGCATCGTGCGCAAGTGCGACATGTGCGCGAACCGCCTGGCCGTTGGCGAAGCGCCCGCGTGCGCGCAGGCCTGTCCCAACGAAGCCATCCGCATCACGCTCGTGGAGACGAATGTGATGAAGGTAAATTTTCGCACCCAGATTCCGGCGGGGAGCAGCCCGGTTGTCGAAAATAAATTTCTCCCGTCCTCCCCGCTCCCACGTATCACCATCCCGACCACGCGCTATAAATCCGCCAAGCCGATGCCTGCCAATCTGCTTGGCGGCGACCACGCGCTCACCGCTCCGGCGCACGCTCATACGCCGCTGGTGTTCATGCTGGTGCTTTCGCAGCTCGCCGTCGGCGTCAGCGTGGCGGCGGTCTTTCTGGAGCCGGCGAAATGGTTGTCGCTGGTCACCGCTGTTGTGGCGGCGCTCGCGATCAACATCGCGTCGCTGCATCTTGGCAAACCGCTCAAGGCCTGGCGCGCATTTCTGGGCTGGCGCAAGTCCTGGTTTAGCCGCGAGGTCATTGTCTTCGGCAATTTAATTCCGCTGGCCGCCACCAGCGCGACGACGCACTGGATCACTCCGCTTGCACCGTTTCAAAAGCCGCTCGCCATCGCCACGGCGGTCGCCGGTCTGCTGGGCGTGCTTTGCTCGGCGATGATTTATGCGGACACGCATCGCGAGTTCTGGCGCGTGTCGCAATGCCTCGGAAAGTTTTTCGGCACCACGCTGCTGCTGGGCACGGCATCAACGATGGCGGTGACCGGTTCCCTGAACTTTCCATGGCTAGCGTTGCTGCTGACGGGCGTGGCGGTGAAGCTAGGCTTCGAGCAGCGCATCTATCGCGACTATGTGGATGATGACGCAATCACACTGACCGCGTTGAACAAAACCGCGCGCTTGCTTTCGGGAGAATTTGGTTTGATCGCCCGACTACGGGTGGCTTGCCTAATTCTTGGCGGCGTGTTTTTGCCGGTGCTATTGGCAGTGAATCATCAAGGCCGGGCGTTGATGGCGGTGGCCCTGACGCTGTGTGTCATAGGTGAATTGCTGGAGCGCTATTTGTTTTTCACCGCCGTTGCGCCGGTGAAAATGCCGGGAGGGGTGGGCGTATGAAAGCTGTTAAGAAAAATTCTTTGCTGCGTCAGTGGAACGGGCCGCTGACGAATGATCTGGTGTTGCACCCCGGCGACTTTGGCCTCGGGCAGGTGCCGGCGCGGTTGAAGCCCGACGCCACGACGACGGTCGTCTGCGGCTATTGCTCGACCGGTTGCGGGCTGACGGTCCATTTGAAAAACGGTGAGGCCATCAATTTGAGCGCCGACGCGAACTATCCCGTAAACCTCGGCATGGCGTGTCCGAAAGGCTGGGAGGCGCTCACGCCGTTGGGCGCGCCGGATCGCGGCACCACGCCGTTGTTGCGTGATGCGAAAGGCGATTTGAAACCTGTGGACTGGCCCGCGGCGATGACGGAATTTTGCGCGCGCATGAAGGCGGTGCAGGCGAAGCACGGCGCGCACAGCATTGCCTTTCTCGGCACCGGCCAGATTTGCACGGAAGAAATGGCGCTGCTCGGCTGTCTGTTTAAGTTCGGGATGGATGCGGTGCATTGCGACAGCAACACGCGGCAGTGCATGGCCACGTCGCACGTCGCCTACAAGCAGAGCTTCGGCTTTGACGCGCCGCCGTTCACCTGCGCGGATTTTGAGGAGAGCGACGTGTTGGTTTTCATCGGCGCGAATCCTTGCATCGCCCATCCCATCATGTGGCAACGCGTGCTGCGAAATAAAAAATCGCCGGAGATCATCGTGGTTGATCCGCGCAAGACGGAGACGGCGATGGCCGCCACGCAGCACGTCGCATTGAATCCCAAGTCCGATCTCACGCTGCTCTACGGCATCGCCAACCTGCTGGTGCAAAGTGGCTGGGTGGACGCGAAATTTATCGAGCGCAGCACGACGGGCTACGCGGAGTTCGCCGAATTTATCCGGCAGTTCACGCCGGACAAAGTGGCGGCGGAAACGGGCTTGAGCGTCGGTCAGCTTTATCGTTTCGCCGAAACGATTCACAAGGGCAAGGCCGTGAGTTTCTGGTGGACGATGGGCGTCAACCAGAGCCACGAATCCACGCGCACCGCGCAGGCCATCATCAATCTCGCGCTGATGACGGGCAACATCGGCCGGCCCGGCACCGGCGCGAACAGCATCACGGGGCAATGCAACGCGATGGGTTCGCGGCTGTATGCGAACATCACCAGCCTGATCGGCGGACACGATTTCAAAAACCCGGAGCATCGCGCCAAGGTCAGCGCCACGCTGGGTGTGTCCGAGGACAAAATCCAGACGGAACCGAACCTTGCCTACGACCAGATCATTGACGGCATCCGTGATGGTAAGATTAAGGGGCTGTGGGTGATTGCGACGAACAGTTCGCACTCGTGGATTCACCAGGATTCGTTCAACGACATTTTGAGCAAGCTGGAATTTCTCGTCGTGCAGGACATGTATCCGACCACCGAGACGGCGAAGCACGCGCACCTGTTTCTGCCCGCCGCCGGCTGGGGCGAGAAGGACGGTACGTTCATCAATTCCGAGCGGCGCTTCGGTCTCGTGAAAAAAATCCGCCGCGCGCCGGGCCAGGCGTTGAGTGATTTCAACATCTTCAAACTCATCGCGCAGTATTGGGGCTGCGGCGAAATGTTCGCCAAATGGAGTTCGCCGGAAGCCGCATTTCAACTGATGAAGGAGCTGTCGCGTGATCAACCATGCGATATCACGGGCGTCAGGGACTACGCCATGCTGGATGCGAGCGGCGGAATCCAATGGCCGCTGGCGGAAGCGGATGGAGCGCGGCTGTGGTCGCAGACCCAGCCGCAGCACGCTGGCTTAGCCGGACGCGGAGGAGGTTCCGAGCCTGCTGCGGCTGGTCACCGCGACACAGCCGCGCTCCGGGAGCGCCGTCTTTTCGCCGACGGCAAATTCTATCATCCCGATGGTCGGGCGAAATTTTTCTTCGATCTGCCGCGACCGATGCTGGAAATGCCAGACAAGGATTTTCCGTTCGTCATGTTGACCGGTCGCGGCACCTCGGCGCAGTGGCACACCGGGTCGCGCACGGAAAAGTCCGACGTGCTGCGGCAGCTTCGCCCGGAAAAAATCTACGTGGAGATCAATCCGCGCGACGCGCAGCAACTCGGCATCGCGCCGAACAGTTCCGTGCGCGTGGCTTCGCGGCGCGGTGAACTGATCGCCACAGCCCACGTCACACCGACGGTTTCACCCGGGCAGATTTTTATCCCCATGCACTACGCGGAGACGAACCGGTTGACCTTCGCCTCCTTTGATCCGCACTCGCGCCAGCCCAGCTACAAGGCGTGTGCGGTCAAGGTGGAAGCGGTTTGATGTGATGGGGAACAGCGAACAGCGAACATTCAACGCCGAACATCGAAGGGATCAGGCGAATGGTGCCGTAAAAATGCTTTCAGCAGAAATGCAAGCTGTCATTCTTGAACCGTGAAGATCAGTCAGATATTTATTTCGGCGGGGCACAATTTTTTTGGCCACCATGATCGCATCCCGGACGTCCACCCGATGGTTGAAGTCCAGCACGTCGAGTGCATCGCCGGACAGGGGTTGCTGGGCGACCGCTTTTGCGGCTTCAAGGAAAACTACAAAGGACAGGTGACCTTTTTTTCCAGCGAAGTGTTTGCGGAGGTGTGCGGGAAACTGGGCGTCAACGGAATCTCGCCCGGCGTCACGCGGCGAAACATCGTCACGCGCGGCGTGGATTTGAACACGCTCATCAGCAAAGAATTCGAGGTGCAAGGCGTGACCTTCATGGGCATGAGCGAGTGCAGTCCCTGCCATTGGATGAACGTGGCCATTGCGCCGGGAGCCGAAGTCGCGCTGCACGGACGCGGCGGTTTGCGCGCGCGCGTCCTAACCGACGGCGGGCTGCGGGTGGAGGCGGCATGACGCTGACTTGCGTTCTTTTTGCCGGCGGAGAATCGCGCCGGATGGGTGCGGACAAGGCGTTACTTGAGATTAACGAAGAATCTTTGTGGGCGCGGCAGCTAAAAATTCTCCGCGTACTGGAGCCGGCGGCGTTGTGGATTTCTGCAAGGACAAAACCTGCGTGGTGTCCCTGGGAAGTTGAAACCGTGCTGGACGAGCCGCCGTCGCGCGGGCCATTGAGCGGGCTATGCACGGCGCTGAAACAACTGCGGACGACGCATCTGCTCGCGCTGGCGGTGGATCTGCCGCGCATGGAGGCGGGGCATTTGAAAAATCTTTGGGGTCGCGCGCAGCTCGGTTCCGGGGTGCTGCCGGTGAAAGGCGACGACTGCGAACCGCTGTGCGCGATTTATCCCGGCGGCGAGCGGGTGATCCGGTCAGCGGAGCGGGCCTTGGCGGGGGAGGATTTTTCATTGCAGAGTTTTGCCGGGACTTTGCGGCAGGCGGGATGCATGGAAACTTTTTCCTTGTCCGAAGCGGACCGGAACTTTTACTTGAATGCGAACACGCCGGACGACTTCGAGGCGGCTGGATTGTGAACCGGATTCAAGCTACGTTTCCAGACGACCAGCCGTATGTATTTCACCGCCATCGAAAAATTTGACCGCGACAACGGCGAACGATGGGCCGACTACGCCCGTTGGCTCGGGCGTCCTGATCTGGTTCGGATCATCACGCTGGACAGTTTGCTCTGTCCGCCGGTGGTTCATGCGGAGTCGGCGGACGACTGGCAGTTTGTGGCGAAGGAGGAATTCATGCTGGATTTTTTCACCGACCTCGACTTTGTGCGGCGCGGCGTGGCGGGGCATCGGCCGGCGGTGGTGCTGGCCGTGATCCGGGAACCTTCGGCGGCGGAGGTGGGGAATTTTTCGCACCCGGATTTTGAGTTTGCGGGTTTTGATCTGCTGGACACGCGGATGGTTGGCAGCGCGCTGTTGGGCAGCGAACGGTTTCCGGAACTGTTCAACGTGAATGAACTGTCGCTGGAATCAGGGTTGCTCCGCTCGCACGCGCGGGCGGGTGAAATCCGGGACGATTTGCGGCGGCGTTATCCCCGCCGTGAGAGCGCCCAGTGCGATGTCTGGGCGCTGTGGCGTTTTACGGGCAGCCTGCCGCGCGATGCCGGGGATTCCCCGGAATGAGCCGACCAGGAAGGGCGAGCGGTTTCTTGACCTGGCGGCGCTGAGTTCCTAGCCTCGCTGCATGGCGAATGCGAAAAATAAAAAGCCCCGGCGCAAAGCGGTACTGGTCGGAGTTGGTCTGGATTCCGACGGCAAGAAGCGCGTCACGACGGGGCCGAATTTCGCGTTGCTTGGCGGCTCGCAGGAAACCCACGAAGTGATGACCGAGCAGGTCATCAAGATCAACGAAAAGCTCAAAGCCAAGGGCAAGCAGCTCGAAGAAGTGAGCCACGAGGAGTTTGACGACATCGCCCACGAAGTTGGATTGAAGCGGGACAATCCGAAGTTGAACTGAGTGGCATCTGTTTTAGCGCGATATTTTTGTGCGAATCACTGGGCTTGGCGTTGTCCAACAAAGCTCCAGAGGGCTGGAGCAGTCCAAGACGCTGCGCGTTGTTGATGATCGTCGTGCCGCGCGAAGCGTCTTGGAGTGCG
>JANYDP010000008.1 GCA_025363535.1 Verrucomicrobiota bacterium
GTCACTTGCCGCACTGGCAACAAGCAGGCTCAACTTATTTCGTCACGTTCCGGCTTGGAGATTCGTTACCGAAGGAAGTTTATGAACGGTGGCATCACGAGCGTTGCGCGGCGTTGAGTAAAGTGGATGCCGAAGCGAACCCCGATTTGGCCGGCCAGATTGCTGAAGACTTCGCCGTCAGGCTTGAATGCCATCTGGATGAAGGCCGCGGCGAATGTTGGCTGCGCAAATCCGAAGTGTCCGCAATGGTCGAGGAAGCGCTGCGGCATTTTGACGGCGACCGCTACCTCCTCGGTAACTTTGTCATCATGCCCAGTCACGTCCACGCAGTGGTGCGGCCGACCAGGGAACACAAACTCGCGGACATCCTGCACTCTTGGAAATCATTCACCGCACACGCGGCCAACAAACTCCTCGGACGCTCGGGCGAATTCTGGCAGAACGAATCCTTCGATCATATTGTCCGCAACGAACACCAGCTTGAACGCATCAGCCGTTACATTCAGGAAAATCCTCAGCGCGCGAAATTAGCCTCCAGTGATTTTCGCCTGGGTGGTGGCATCAGCGTAGTGGGACAGGCGTCCCGCCTGTCCGGTGAGGCAAACGTGTCTTCAGAAAATTCCAATCCATCAAAAAAAATCACGTCCAACCAGACAGGCGGGACGCCTGTCCCACTACATAAGGATCCAACTGTCGCCGCCGCCATCAAGGTCGTGATTGACCGGTTGGACGTGGAGATGAAAGTCATCGAACAAACGGGTTTCATCTCGTACTTCCTGATCGTCGGTGATTTCATCCGCTATGGCCGCAGCAAGGGCATTTCCTGCGTGGCGCGCGGCAGTGCCGCCGGTTCGCTCGTCACTTACCTGCTGGAGATTGCGAACGTGGATCCGATTCGTTACGGCCTGCTGTTCGAGCGGTTTCTCAATCCCGAGCGCGTGAACCCGCCGGATATTGACATTGATTTCGCCGACGACCGCCGCGCGGACGTAATCGAATACGTGCGCCAGAAATACGGCACGGATTCCGTCGCGCAGATCGTCACCTTCGGCACGATGGGCGCGAAATCCGTGGTGCGCGACGTGGGCCGCGTGATGGGCCTGGGCTACGCCGACTGCGACCGGCTGGCCAAGATGATTCCGTTGGATCTAAAGATGGATCTGACCAAGGCGCTCAAGCAATCGCCCGAACTCAAACAGGCTTACGAGACGGAGGAGACGACGCGCGAACTGATGGACACGGCGTTCATCCTCGAAGACTTGACGCGAAACGCCAGTGTTCATGCGGCGGGCGTGGTCATCGGCGACCAGCCGCTCGTGAATTTGCTCCCGTTGAAACAGGACGAAGATGGCGCGGTGGTGACGCAGTACGCCATGAACCCGGTCGGCGACCTCGGCCTGCTCAAGATGGATTTTCTCGGGCTGAAAACGCTGACGGTCATCCGCAACACCTGCGAGATGGTCAAGCAAACGCATGGTATTGACGTGCCGATTGACAATCTGCCGCTGGACGACAAGAAGACTTACGACCTGTTGAATCGCGCGGAAACGTTGGGTGTGTTCCAGTTGGAATCGGGCGGGATGCGCGATTTGTGCCGCAAGTTTCAGATCAGCTCCGTCGAACACATCACGGCGCTCGTGGCGTTGTATCGTCCCGGCCCGATGGATCTGATTCCTGAATTCATCAAGCGCCGGCATGGCGAGGTGAAAATTGAATATGAGCATCCGCTGCTCGAATCCATCGCCAAGGAGACGTATGGCATTTTGATTTATCAGGAGCAGGTCATGCAGGCGGCGCAAATTCTCGGCGGTTACACGCTGGGCGGCGCGGATCTGCTGCGGCGCGCGATGGGCAAAAAAAAGGTCGAAGAGATGCAGAAGCATCGCGACATTTTCGTGAAGGGCTGCCTGGAGAAAAATAAAATCCCCAAGGCGAAGGCGAACCAGATTTTTGATTTGCTGGAAAAGTTTGCGGGTTACGGCTTCAACAAGTCGCACGCCGCCGCGTATGCCATCGTCTCGTATCAAACTGCGTATCTGAAGGCGAATTATCCGGTGGAGTTCTTCTGCGCCATGATGACGAACGACATGGGCGACACGGAAAAACTCACGCAATACATCGCCGAGGCGCGCGCGTTCGGCATTGAGGTTCACGGGCCGGATGTGAATGAGAGCCGGGTTTATTTTGCACCCGCGCAACGCAGTGTCAGTGAAGACGGTCGCGCTCCGGGTCAAGCCATCCGCTTCGGCCTGGCCGCGATCAAAGGCGTGGGCGAAGGCGCGGTGGAAGTGATCTTGAAGGCGCGGAGCGAAACGGGAAAATTCAAGACGCTGGCGGATTTGTGCGAACGAGTGGACGGCCGCTCGCTGGGGCGGAAAACACTCGAAGCGCTCATTAAAACCGGCGCGTGCGATTGCTTCGGGCAGACGCGCGCGACCTTGACGGCACAGGTCGAACGCACGCTGGCCCGCGCGGCGAGCATTCTTTCCGACAAGATCAAAGGGCAAAGCTCGTTGTTTGGCGCGCTTGAAGAAAAGGCGCCGCCGATGCCGGAAGCAATCAGCAATCTGCCGGAGTGGCCGCAGCACGAACTGCTCGCGCATGAAAAGGAGCTGCTCGGCTTTTACGTGACCGGCCATCCGCTCACGCCGTTCGCGCCCATTCTGGAAAAGTATTGCCTGACGACTACGGCCAAGCTGGCGCAGTTGCCGAACCGTTCGCTCACCCGCATCGGCGGATTGATCGCGGCGGCACAACACGGCGTTTCAAAAAAGAACGGCAAGCCCTACTCAATGGTGACGCTGGAGGATCTCGAAGGGTCAGTGCAAATCTTGGTGGTCAACGAAAACTACGACAAATTTCGTTCCCTGCTGGAGCCGAACAAGGCGATCCTCGTCATCGGCGAGGTAAATGTCGGTGATGAAAGTCCGAAAATATTTCCGCAGGACATCATGCCGCTGGAGGACGCGCCGAGAAAATTCACCAAGCAGGTGCATCTCCGCCTGCACATGGCCCATGTCCAACCCGAGAGCCTGGACACCGCCCGCGATCTGATCACGGCGCACCCGGGCAAATGCCCGTTGTTCCTGTGTTTCACGCGTCCGTCCGGCGGAATTGTTTTCCTTGAGGCGCACGAGAAGTTTTTCGTCATGCCGTCACGCGGCTTGCAGGAGGCGGTGGATCATCTGTTCGGCGAGGAGACGTATTACGCGAAGGTGGACACGAGCCTGCCCGAGCGGCAGCAGCGCCGCTGGGAGCGCAAGCCCGGGGCGGCGAACGGTGAGGAATAAATCGCCCAGCCAATTTTGGCTGCGCGCCGCCACGCCGGAGAAAAGTACAAAAAAACCGGGCCAAGCAACCAGGGGATGGCTGAGAGGCCCGGGGAATTTTCGAATTGGTACAACAGTAGGTTTATTGAGGAACATCGTTTCCGCTCTGTACCGGAGTCGGAACCGAAATTGTTTTACAAATCAAAGAGCGCGGCCACTGGGCGAATTCAATAAATCTAACTGCGGTCAATATAATCACAACTGCTAATTCGTGTCAAACATTTGTGAAAAGTATTAAAATAAATTAATCCAGAACCACCCCACTCGGTCAAAACTTATCCGGGGAAACCGCCGCCTGGCACCACTGCCGAAGCCCTCAAAATGATTACATTCGAGTTTACAGGGCAAAGTTGGTTGTTAGTATCCACCTCCAACAAACCAAATGCCGATGAAAAAAATCGAAGCCATCATCAAACCGTTCAAATTGGAAAGCGTCAAAGCCGCCCTGGCGGAACTCGGCGTGGAAGGCATGACGGTCTCGGAGGTCAAAGGCTTTGGACGTCAGAAGGGCCACACGGAAATTTATCGCGGCAGCGAATACACGGTGGATTTTCTGCCCAAGATCAAGGTGGAAATTGTGGTGGTGGATGCGCAGGTGACCGCCGCCGTCGCCGCCATTGTGCAGGCGGCCAAGACCGGCAAAATCGGCGACGGCAAGGTTTTTGTCAGCGCCATTGAAAACGCCATTCGCATTCGCACGGAAGAAACCGGCGAGCGGGCGGTTTGATTTTGGGGGCCTGCCCCGCATAGTTCGTCGCGGTCAGAGCACCAACGCACGCACCCGAGCAGTGTTAACCAAGCGCGCGTCCACGCCATTGAATGCGCCCAAGAAAAGGTGGTGTTGGTCGTTTGCCGGGAGCCGCTCCCCGCAGCCCAGACATCCGTAATGTGCCCGATTTTATTGGCGATGTCAGATTGTTAATAACTTGTGGATAAAAGTTAATATGTTGTCCTCGTCAGTGTGAACGCCTTTGTATAAAAACGTCGCTGTTCAGACGAATTTGTGACCTGGCTCAGGATGACGACCCAATTCAGCAGAGTTCGAGAAAGTTTTTTTGCACGTAAGTGACTGGCTTTATATGTCTTAGGTCTAACCAAGAAAACTTCAAAGCGCACCGAGATCGAAACCGGTTTGATTTTGCTGACGGCGGCGGATTTACGTGGTACAAACGTCTTCCGAAAATTGTGTGACGATCGGGTTAAGAAGCTAGGTGAATAAAACGCCCGTAAACAAGGGCTTTGGGAAAGAAATTAATGCAAGCTTCAGCGGAAAATATTTGGGTGGCGGCGCAGGAACAGCTTCGTTCCATGCTCACCGCCGACACGTTCAATCTGTGGTTCGCGCCGCTCAAGGTGCAGACCACGGATGCGCACAGCCTCACACTCGAAGTGGCGAACGACTTCTGTGAAGTGTGGCTGAAGGATAATTACATGAGCCTGCTGCAGGATGTGGTCACCGCCGCGTCCGGGCGGCAGTTGCAGATAAAATTCAAAGCCGCCACGACTTCGCCCGTCTCGATCCAGCCCGCCCTCCCCGCACCGGCAAAAGCAAAAGCCATCGCGGCACCGGCCGAGCGCAACACCCCCACCGGCGAAATTGTGTTCAATCCCAAGAACACCTTTGAAACCTTTGTTGTCGGCAACAACAACAACTACGCCTACGCCGCCTCACAAGCCGTGGCCCAGGCTCCGGGTAAATCCTACAACCCGCTCTTCCTGTACGGCGGCGTCGGTCTTGGCAAAACCCATCTGCTCCACGCCATCGGCCAGGCGGTGGTCGCGCAAAAAAAAGGCGCCCGCGTCGCCTATCTCTCCTCGGAGAAATTCACCAACGAGTACATTGACGCGATTCAAAACAACAACCTCGTCAAGTTCCGCAAAAAATATCGCTCCACCGATGTGCTGCTGATTGACGACATCCAGTTTCTCGCTGGCAAGGAGCGCATCCAGGAGGAGTTTTTCCACACTTTCAACGCGCTTCACGAAGCCCACAAGCAGATCGTGCTGACCTGCGACCGGCCCGCCAGCGAAATTCAAAACCTCGAACACCGCCTCATCTCGCGCTTCGAGTGGGGGCTGGTCACCGACATGCAGCCGCCGGACGTGGAAATGCGCCTCGCCATTCTCAAGAAGAAGGCCGAGTCCATGAAGATCACCCTGCCCGACGAGATCATCAATTTCCTCGCGCACCGCATCCGCACCAACATCCGCCGTCTCGAAGGCGCGCTCATCCGTGTCGGCTCCTACGCCTCGCTCACCGGCAACAAACTGACGCTCGAAAGCGTGGAGAATCTCCTGCGCGAAGTGCTGCATGAGGAAGGCCGCTTCACCATCGGGATCGAAGCCATTCAGAAAAAGGTCGCCGAACATTTTGACATCCGCCTCGCCGACATGACCAGCAAGCGTCGGCCGGAAAACATCGCGTTCCCACGGCAGATCGCCATGTATCTCACCCGCGAGATGACGGAAAACTCCCTCAGCTCCATCGGCGAAGCGTTTGGCGGCCGCGACCACGGCACCGTGTTGCACGCCTGCCGGCTCGTCAAAGGCCGCATGGAAGTGGACTCCGGCGTCCGCCAGACGGTGGGGCTGCTTGAAAAGCAGTTGATGCGCTGACCTACCAGTTTCGGGTTTCTAGCTTAGGTAATCGCCCGGGTCGGAAAACTCGGAACTAGAAACTCGGAACTAGAAACTTTCCATGGCCGTCATCGAAGTCAGCGGGCTGACCAAAGCCTTTCGCACCTACAAAAAACTGCCCGGCCTCAGCGGCGCGTTGAAGGGACTTTTCCGCCGGCAGTACGAACAAACCCTGGCTGTCAAAGACGTCAGCTTCACTATTGAACCCGGCGAACTCGTCGGCTTTCTCGGCCCCAACGGCGCGGGCAAAACCACCACCCTCAAAATGCTCGCCGGCCTGCTGCATCCCACCGGGGGCACCGCGCGCGTGCTCGGCCATGTACCGTGGGAACGCAACGACGCCTACCGCCGCCAGTTCGCTTTGCTGCTCGGCCAGAAAAACCAGCTCTGGTGGGATCTGCCCGCGCAGGAATCGCTCGAACTTAACGCGAAAATTTACGGCATCCCCGATCACGAACTCAAACGCACCGTGGACGAGATGACCGAACTCCTCAACGTGCGCGACAAGCTCAACGTCGCCGTGCGCGAACTTTCCCTCGGCGAGCGGATGAAGATGGAGTTGATCGCCTCGCTGCTCCACAAACCCAAGGTGTTGTTCCTCGACGAACCCACCATCGGCCTCGATGTTGTCTCGCAAAAAACCGTCCGCGAATTTTTGCGCGCGCACAACCACAAAGCGAAGACCACGATCATTCTCACGAGCCATTACATGACCGACATCCAGCAGTTGTGCGAACGCGTCATCATCATAGACAAGGGCGTGATTTCCTTCGACGGCCGGCTGACCGAAATCCTGGATCGTTTCGCCGATTTCAAACTAGTCACGATTCAACGCGAAAACACGGGCAAAACTACAGTGGAAAATTCCGAGAAATACGGCGAAGTCGTGGAACAAACGCCCGAACGCCTGACACTCAAGGTCAAACGCGACCGCGTCATTCCGGTGTGCAAAGCCCTGCTGGACGAACTGCCCGTGACCGACATTGACATCCAGGAAGTCCCCATCGAAGACGTCATCCGAAAAATCTTCGCGCGGTGAGAGGTCGGAGGATTAAATTGTTCAAATGAAAACGAAAGCGTCAGAAAAACGTGGAAGGATCACAAAACTGATCGCAATCTCTTACATTGTATTTTTCGCCTATGTCGTCAGTTACGGAGTCCTTTCTGCTTTAGGGGAATATTCAAACTACTATTCAAGATCTGGTGAGTTAAGATACGAATTTGGATTAAGCATCCCTGACCAGCGCGAATGGCAGCCACTATTTATCGTGAGGCGACAAAGCAGAATGAATTTCCTTGGAGCAGTGTTTTCACCGCTCGTGGATTTGGATAGAAAATTGTGGCATAAGCCAATTAGTCTCTTCAAACATAGCTGAAACTTTACAAGTCCAAGCTAAACCCTGTTTGTTTTACTTCGCATCAATCGCAAACCCCATCTGCCGGAACCGTTGCAGTTTGTAGAGCAGCGCGCGACGGCTGATGCCGAGCGCCTTTGCGGTTTCCGTGCGGTTGAAATCATGTTTGCCGAGCGCCAGCAAAATCGCCTCGCGCTCGATCTTCTCCAGTTGCTGCGTGTCGGTGGATTGCGCCGTCACCGGCTGCCCCGCCGCGTCGCGGACCCGCGACGGCAGATGTTCCGGCAAAATCATTTCGCTGCGTGACAGCAGCACCGCGCGCTCCATCGCGTTGCGGAGTTCGCGCACGTTGCCCGGCCACGGATAATGTTCGAGGCACATCGCCACCGCCTCTGAAAATCGCGCCCGGCCTTTGGCAAATTCCTCGATGAACTTGCCGGCCAGCGGCAGAATGTCCTCCGGCCGCTCGCGCAACGACGGGATGTTCAACTCCACCACGTTCAGCCGGTAAAACAAATCTTCGCGAAAACGTCCGGCCTTGACCTCGGCTTCGAGATTCCGGTTGCTGGCGGCGAGAATCCGTGCGTTCGAGTTCACCTCGCGGTTGGAACCGACGCGTTGAAACTTTCCGCCCTGCGTCACGCGCAGCAGCTTGGCCTGCAACGGCGGCGACATCTCCGCGACCTCATCGAGAAAAATCGTGCCGCCGTCCGCCTCCTCAAACCGTCCGATGCGCTGCGCCGTCGCCCCGGTGAACGCGCCTTTTTCGTGTCCAAACAATTCGGCCTCCAGCAACGTTTCCGGAATTGCGGCGCAGTTTACTTTGATCATCGGCCCCGCCGCGCGCGTGCTCCACAGATGGATGACATCCGCCAAAACTTCCTTGCCCACGCCGCTTTCCCCGGTGATCAACACGCGTGTCTCAGACGGCGCAATCAGCGAGGCATCGCGAAACACCGCCTGCATGAGCGGGCTGCGGGCGATGACAAACTCCGGCAGCGGCTTGTCTGCGGCACCGCGCACTGATTCCGTTTCCGCAATGCCCGTGGCCAGTTGGACGCACGCCAGCAGCTCGTCGAGATCAATCGGCTTGGCGAGATAATTCACCGCGCCATCACGCATCGCGGCCACGGCGTCGCGCACGTCGGTGAATGCGGTTACGAGCAGGACGGGCAGCGTGGCATGTTCCTGACGGGCGAGCCGCAGCGTTTCCAGGCCGGACAAGCCCGGCATCCGCACGTCGGAAATCATCATGTCGAATTTTCCCGTGCGAAGTTTTTCCAGCGCGCGCGCGCCGCCGTCCACGTCCACGGTTTCAAAACCCTGGCTGCGCAAAAAGGAATTCAGCAGGCTGCGCTGGCCGTCGTCGTCATCCACGATGAGGATGCGCGGCGCGGCGGGATGAGGCTGGTGGGTTTCGGACGCCATGCGGGCAGGCTACGCAAACCGCCGGCCCGCTTCAAGCACAGCCGCGATTGAATCCGTAAACTTGTGGCAGAAAACCCCCAAGATTTGGGAAAGGCAAAGATGGGGTTCCGGTTCAATCTTTGGCTTACCCAAATCTTTGGGTGAGCCTTGGGCTGGGTTGCGGTGTGAGGGAAAACACGCAGGTCGCCTCGGCACTCGCGTCATGTCGGTTCTGCCATGTGATCAAACTTGGAGAACCGACTTTGCCGAACTTTGAACTTGAGCCGGGGAAAAGGTTGTGGCTTAATGCGCGTCCCTTAGTGGTAGGTTATCCAAGTGGCTAAAGGGTGCAGACTGTAAATCTGTCGGCTAACGCCTTCAATGGTTCGAATCCATTACCTACCACCACTTTTTCTTCTCCGGCCTCTAGCAGCGAGTCCGCCCGGCATCCGCTCTCACGCCTGATTCTGCTCCGCGTAATAGCGGTAGCGGTTCACGCGATAGACCCACGCCAGCACTTCCGCGACGGCGGCGTACAACTGCGCGGGCACTTCGTTGCCCACCTTGCCATGCTTGAACAGCATCCGTGCCAGCGGCTTGTTCTCGATGATCGGCACCTGATGCAACTGGGCCAGCTCGCGGATTTTTTTTGCATTCAGCCGGATGCCCTTCGCGACAATCTTCGGGGCACGCATCGTCTTCCGGTCGTAGCGCAACGCAATGGCGATGCGCGTCGGATTGGTGACGATGACATCGGCCTTCGGCACCTCAGCCAGCGATTTGGCCTTGCTGATGGAGCGGCGACGGCGCCGCGCTTGTTTGATCTGCTGGTTGCCTTCCGTGTTCTTGGAATCTTCCTTCACCTCCTCCTTGGTCATCTTCAAATCCTGCGCGGTCTTCCAGAACTGATAGCCGTAATCCGCCGCCGCGAGGCCCGCCAGAACCATTGTGACGCGAAAGCAGATCCGCAGGCAGGTTTGCGCGAGAAATTCCGCAAGCCGCCCCACGCTGACCGAGCTGGTGAAGATGGGATCGGTCAGGATGCTTTGAATCTCGTTGTAGGAAAGCGCGAAAATGAAAAGCAGCTTGGCTCCTGCAATCGCCGTCGGCACCACCATCTTCGTGGAAAAAATCCGCTGCAAACCTTCCATGGGATTCAGCCGGTTCCAATCGGGCGTGAGCGCTTCGGACGCGGTGTTGAAACGGTTTTGCATCGTGCCCGCCAGGATGCCACCGAGCATCGTCGCCAGCACAATCGGCCCGGCGATGCGCAGCAACACGAGGCAACCCGAGATGCCGTAGCCTTGCAGCGAGTTGGCCGTGACGGGAGTGTCGTGCAGGTGGCCAAGCGAAAGCATCATCGTGCCGACGAGTTGCTGCCACATCTCGCGGCCCGCGAACGACAAGGCAGCGAGACCGGCAAGCAAAACAAACGCCGTCTGCACCTCGGGGCTGCGCGCGATCTGGCCGTGCTTTAATGCCTCCTCCAGCTTTTTCTGTGTCGGTTGCTCTGTTTTCTCGCCGACGGATTCGCTCACAGTTTTCCTCCCCCGATCATCTGCGCGATGACGAGCAGATCATCCGGCAGCCGGCGGAGATTATTCATCACATGCACGGCGGTCAGTTGCAGCGTAAACCCGAACACGATCAGGCCGGCGGCGATGCGGAAGCCGAAACTTTCCGCGAACACGTTCATCTGCGGCACCGCGCGGCTCAGGACGGCAAAGATCATCGTGACGACGAACGACACGGCGATCATCGGCGCGGAGATTTGCAGCGCCACCATGAAGATGCGGGCGGTCTGCGCCACCACCGCCTCGAACAGCGCGCCGTTGAGATGGGCCGAGCCGATGGGCAGCACGAGGTAGGTGCGCTCGAAGCCCATTAAAATCCAGTGATGCAAATCGAGCGTGACCATGACGACGGTGGCGAGGAAAAATAAAATCATGCCCGGTGCCTGCGAGCTTTGTTGATCGAGGGGGTTCATCACGGAGGCGAGGTTCAGGCCCATCTCGGTGGCAATGAGGCCGCCGGCCATTTCCACGGCATAAAAAATCATGCGCGCCATGAAGCCCAGCAGCAGGCCGATGCTGATCTCCTGAAAAATCACGCCGAGCAGGGCGAAGAAACCAAGCTTGCCCAGTGCAAAAGGCGGCAGCAGCGGCGCGATCAACAGCGCGGCCAGCAGCGACAACGCGACGCGCAGAGTGTGGGGAAAATTAACCGTGGAAAAGAATGGCAACACCATCAGGAATGCGCTGATCCGCATGAACACCAGCAGCGTGTTGTAGAAATCGAATTCCATCTCAGGGGAAGGGATGAAGGATGAAGGATGAAGGATGAATTTCGGTAGCAGGTTCGACCGCCTTCCGCTCTATTTCATCATTCATCATTCCTAATTCTTCCTTCGCCTTCATTGCACCATCTGCGGCATCTTCTGGATGATCGCGGTGGTGAACTCCACGAGTGAACGGACGATCCAAGGAAGCAACAGAATCAAAACCCCCACGACAGCGAGCGCCTTGGGCACGAAGGTCAGCGTCTGTTCGTGGATGCTGGTGACGGTTTGAAACAAACTCACGGCGAGACCGATGACCATTGCCGTGAGGAGAATCGGCGCGGCCAAGGTGAATCCCTGGTAGATCATGGTTTTGAGCAGTTCGACGGCGAATTCTGGATTCATAGATTGACGTGATACGTGATGCGTGAAACGTGATTTCTGCATAGCGCGTTTCGTGCCGGTCACGTTTCACGCCTCGCGTTTCACATTCCAAAGCTGCGCACGAGGGACTGCACCACCAACGACCACCCATCTACCAGCACGAACAGCAGCAGTTTGAGCGGCAGCGAAATCGTCGCGGGCGGCATCATCATCATGCCCATGCTCATCAGCACGGTGGCGACGACGAGGTCAATCAGGATGAACGGCACGAAAATCAGGAAGCCCATTTGAAACGCGGTGCGAAGTTCGCTGATGATGAAACCGGGAATCACCACGCGCAACGGCAGCTTGTCCGGCGAGGTCGGCTCCATCTTGGCCATCGCCACAAACAGTTCCACGTCCTTGGGCCGCGTCTGCTTGAGCATGAAATTGCGGATGTGGCCGGACGCGAGATCCAGCGCCTGCGGGCCGGTGATTTTCTGCGCCTGGTATGGCACGAGGGCGTCGCGGTTGATGTTTTCCCAAACCGGAGCCATGACGAAATACGTGATGAACAACGACAGCCCGATGATGATTTGATTCGCGGGCGTGCCTTGCAATTGAAGGGCCGAGCGCACGAACGAAAGCACGATGGCCACGCGGGTGAAGCAAGTCATCAACAGCAGCAATGACGGCGCGAGCGACAGCAGCGTCATGAAGAAAAGAATCTTGATGCCCGAGTCCACGTCCTGCGGGCCGTTGTTCGCGCCGAGGGTGATCTGCACCGGGCCGAAGCCGGTCGTGAGATTGGTCTGGGCGGAGGCGGTCAACGCACTCACGAACAGGCAAAGGAGAACTACCAGCAGCGAGTGACGGCACAACCAAGAAAACACCGAACACCGAACACCGAACGCCGAACGCCGAATGGTCGGCGACTCGATGTTCGATGTTCGATGTTCGATGTTCGATGTTCCCATGTTCATTTTCCTTTGACCACTTGCGCGAGCGTTCCGGCAAAGCTTGCCGCAGCCGGAGCATTTCCTGCCGACGGTGCTTCGTCATCTCCGGCGGCGGGCAGATGACTGAGGAGGTTCACGCCGGTGGGCGAGACGGCGATGAGAAAGCGTTCCTGCTGATAGCCGACGACATGGATCGTGTGGCGTCCGCCGAGCGAACGGGTTTCCAGAAGATTCAGTTTTGGAGTGCGTCCGCGCGGCTGGGTGAGGCGTTGCCAGTTGCGGAACAACCATGCGCCACCGAGAAAAATACCAATCACCAAAGCCAGCGCACCAAAAATGCGCAGCACGGAAAACGTCGGATCAGGGAGCGTCGGAACCGTGAGCGGAGCGGCTGCGGAATTGGTGAGCTGGGCGAACGCCGAGGCGGCGCTGAGGCACCACGCGCTGGAAAAAGTCATCCGCATTGCGCAACGCGGAAAGCGTCTGCAACTGGGCGAAACTGGCGGGCGGGCGCGGCTCATGCGTACGGGGCGTGGGGGTTGATTTGTTCAAGCGGTGACGGGGTTGCCGACGACTTCGGTGATTTTGACGCCGTAGCGTTCCTCGATGACGACGACTTCACCGCGCGCGATGAGCTTGCCGTTGATGCTCATTTCCACGGGCGCATCGGCGGCCTGATCAAGCTGGACGACGGAGCCGACGTTGAGCTGGAGCACCTCGCGCATTGGCAACTGGCAGCCGCCGAGTTCAATGGTCAGGCTCACCGGCACGTCGAGGACGAGGTTCATGTTCGAGGGATTTTCGAGAGTGGCGTTCATTAATTTTTGATTCAGGAAACAATGGCGCTGGTCAGTTGCACGGCCCATTTGCCGCCGCACGTTCCGGGGCGCCCGGTAAATTTGGCAATCGCACTCAAGCGTAGCTGGACTTGTGCCGCGACGGCGGGATCAAGCGTGATGACATCGCCCACTTTCAGTTTGGTGATCTGCCCGGCGGACATGGTCAGTCCGTGCCATTCGGCAACGACCGGAATCTTCACATCATTAAAACCCGCGCTCCACTTGGGTTTGCCACTGCGTACCGGCGCGGTGTCGGAGTCGGGCATGGCCGGCGTGAGCAACCGCAGGAGCGGCTCGACCGTGGCGAACGGAAAGGCGATCTGGATGGGTTCCAACTTTTCGCCAAACCCGCCTTCCAGACCCAGAACGAGCATGGCGGTGTCGGGCGTGGCGGTCTGGAGATATTTGCTGTTGTTCTCGTGGCCAAACAGGGTGGCGCGGAGTTCGTGCATTTCCGGCCAGTGATTGCACCACTCGGTGAGAACGAGCGTGGTGACCTGGTCAATGAGCGCGACTTCCAGTTCGCTGAGGTCGCGGGTGGACTCGGGGGATTTTCCCGGGCCGCCGAGCAGGCGATCCACAAACGCCAGACCGATGGCGGGCGTCATCGCCAGCAAACCCACGCCTTTCAAGGGATCGGTGCGAAACAACGTGATATGCGTCGGACTGGTCAAAGCCTCGGTGAATTTCTGGTAGCTGATGATCTGCACCTTGCTGAGTTGCAACGTGAATTCGAGGCGGAAAAAAATGGCGAGCCGCGCGGCCACGCCCCGGATGAACTGCTCGTGGCGCTGCTTGATGCGGCGGAGTTCGCTGGGGGCGAGAAAACCGGACTGGCGGAAATCGTGTTTGCGGATGTCGTCCGCCTTGTGCTGGGCGCGGGTGCCGGCGGGCGTCAGCACGGGCACTGCCGCAACCGCCGGAGCGGCGACCTCGGCGGAAGTGGTGGGCGGAGGATTCATCGGGGGAAATGCTGAAATGCTGAAAGGCTGAAAGGCTGACACGGCTGAACTTTCAGCGTTTCAGTTTTCAGCATTTCAGCGTTTGATTTCATTGGATGGCGAAATCGGTGAAGTAAATTTCCTGCACCATCGAATCGCCGAGGATGTTGTTGAAGCCGGTGATCAGTTCGGTGCGGATGAGATTGCGCGCGTTGGGTTTTTCCAGGTCGGCGATGGTCTTGGTGGCGAGCGTGCTCATGGTCATGTCTTTGAGCTGCGCCTTGTGTTCCTCCATTTTGTTTTTGAATTCTTCGCCGCCGGTGCCCGACACGGAGATGCTGACTTGCAGAAAGCGCGCGCCCATGGTGCCGGCGACGTTCACGAGCAGCTTGGTCATTTCCACGTTCTCGCGTTTGGCGCCCGCGCCCTCCTTTTTGGATTTCTCACCCTTTTCACCGTGCTCGCCGGCCTTGGCATGTTCGCCGGGCGTGACGGCCTTGACGGTCATGGCCTTCTGCAACTGCGGGATGAGCACAAACTTGGTCATCACAAAGGCGATCGCCGGCATGAGCGCGACGGACAGGATGAGCGGGAGCAGCGCTTTGACGCCACCACCGCCGGGTTCCGCGCCCGGGGCGGCGGGAGTTCCTTCGGCAGGTTTTTCAGGAGCTGACATAGGGTTTAGCGTTTCAGGTTGACGAGGTCTTGGAGCATTTCATCGCTGGTGGTGATGATCTTGGCGTTGGCCTGGAAGGCGCGCTGAGTGGTGATGAGCGAAGACATCTGACTGGCGAGATCCACGTTGGACATTTCCAGCGAACTCGCGACGAGGGTGCCCAGACCGTTCGATCCAGGGGTGCCGTTCGAGACAATCGCGCCAGCGCCGGTCATGCCGGAGTAAAGATTGTTGCCTTCCTTCACCAGTTGTTCCGGGCTGAGGTAACTGGTCAACAAAACCTGGCTGCGGACGAACTGCGTGCCGTCGCTGAGCCGCACGTTCACCTTGCCCTGCGTGTCAAATCCATACGAGGTGATCGTCGCCGCCGAGCCGTTGACATTGTTGTTTATCCTGATGTCGCCCAGCGTACCAACGGGCGGAACACTGTTGTCGAACGAGGCGTAACCCTGCACCCGCAGGCCGGTGGTGGTCACGAGATAACCGGAAGGATCCACTTTGAATTGACCGTCCCGGGTGACGAACGTGGCCCCGCCGACGGAATCTTTCACAGTGAAAAAGCCATTGCCGTTGACCGCCAGATCCGTGGCCACGCCGGTGTTGGTGACCGCGCCCTGGGCGAAGTTGTTGGCGATGGAGCTGGTCACCACCCCGGTGCCAACCTGCATGGAGCCGGCCGTGCCGGCGGCGGAAAGCGTCTGGCTGAAGGAATCGGCGAACTGCACGTTCGCTCCCTTAAAACCGATGGTGTCCACGTTGGCGATGTTATTGCCGATGACATCCATGCTTTGTTGAAACTGCTGGAGGGCGCTGATGCCCGAGTCGAGTGCGCGAAGCATAATTTTTAGTGTTGCGGTTGGAGTTGTTGAGCGAGGGTGGCGGGCATGGCCGTCAAAATTTGATTCAGGTCGTAGCGGCTGCCGCCCACGACCAGCTTGGAAGTGCCGGCCTCGGTCATCACCCCGGTGACGACGCCATGCACAATCGTGTGGGCGTCCACCAGCAGATCCACGGTCTGGCCGATCAAGGACCGGGCGATGTGTTTGCGAACCACGCGACAGTTGCCGCGTGCGCCGGCTTTGAGGTTGAATGAATGACTCATAAATTTTTTCTCGGTGAATCTCACGGCGCGGCGTAGCCCCGGTCGGTGGCCGGTGCCGCCGTGTCCGACGTGGCCGGAGTCTGGCCGGGCGTGATGACCGTTGGGGAGAGGGTCAGCACCTGGCTCAGGTCGTAAGCCGTGTTGTTGACCACTATCTTGGGCGTGCCGCCGTTCATCTGCACGGCCTGCACCACGCCGGTCGCGGTGTTTTTCGCATCCACCTGCAACGTCACGGTGCCGCCCAGCATGGAGTTGGCCTGCAACACCTGCTGCTGCGTCAGCATCGTCGCGATGTTGTTCGACATCGTGCCGGACTGCTGCAGCGAGGTGAACTGCGCCATCTGCGCGGCCATCTCGGTGTTTGACTGTGGATTCAGCGGATCCTGCGCCTTCATCTGCGCGATCAGCAGATTCAGGAAATCATTTTGCGACAACGTGCGCGAACCGGTGGCCGTGGGCGTATCGGTCAGGCCGTTGGAAACCGCAGGGGCGTTGACGGGTGGCAGGTAGGACATAAATCAGGCCCAGCCTTCCCAGCCGCGCGAGGCCGTCGCCCCGGCCGGTACCGGGCGGGCGGTGGCCGCGCCGGCGCTCGCAAACTCGGCGAAGGCACCGGCGGACAGCGAATATTGCTCGGCGGACTGCTGGGAGGGACGTTGGAAATTTTCGGAACCGCTGTTCATGGCCGCACCCTCCTGGCCGAGCGGGGCCAGCTTGATGCCGCGTTCCACCAGGCGTTGCTGGAGGTCGGCCCAGTGCTGGTTCAACTGCTTGAAATCACCCTGCTGCAAAATCGCCTGGGCTTCGATGCCGTCGGCGGTCTGTTTTAATTGCAGCGCCAGTTGGACGCCCGCCCCAGGCTTGATGACCACCGACAACGAACCGGCGTTGGTTTCCTTGAGCCGCAAACCTTGCAGCGCGAGAATGTCGTGGGTGCGATCCAAAGCGCGCGTGCGCAACTCGGTCTGGGAAGATGCGGAGATCAAATTGGTGGAGGAAGTCTCGGCGGTCGTGGGCGTGCGTGCGGCGCTGGAAAAATTCGCCAGGGTCGACGCTTCGGACGATTCCACGCGCGCGGCGGCTCGGGCCGCCGGTTTGGCGTGAGCGGCTGATGGCAGGGCACTCATCACGGTCACACCGGCCAGACTCGGCTCGGGTGTCCCGGCAACTTTCGCCTCATGTTCGGCTTTGTTCATCGTCGCAGCCTGTTGAGCAGCGGATGTGCCAGTGGTTTCCAACGGCGAAGCGTGCGGCCGGGTGGTCGCAGAATCGGCAATGTTGGCAAGGGTTTCATCCACCTTATCCGCCTTGACCAACAACGCCGTGATCGGCACTGCGCCGTCCGTTGCCTCGGTCTTTTTTGCCGGGGCAGTTGCGGCACCGGGAATTTCTTTCCCCTTCTCGGCTGCTGCTTTCGCGCGAGCCTCGCCATTTTTTTCAACGGCACCCGTCGCACTCGGCAAACCGCCGGTGTCCACGGCCGACACGGCGGCGGCGTCATTCCCCGGACTCTGGCTGCCGGTCGTGGAAACACTGTTCGCCAGAACCGGCGCTGGTGCCGCGACAGCTGCGCCCACCCCGACAGCCAAAAGCTGCAGGGCGGCGGCCGTCGCATCATCCGCTGATGAAACCGGGTTGGCTGCGGTGGGTGAAACAGCCGGAGCGGCATCAGGCTTGGGCGCAGCGTCCCCTTTCGCCTCAGGTGCCTCGGTGGAAAGGGTGGAACCGGCGTTCGCCGGCCCCGCCGGATCATTGCAAACGAACACGAACTGCGGCGCGGCGTCTTTGGCTTTGCGCGGCCCGGCCGGTTCGGCTTTGTCCGCCGGGCGGGGACGGATCTCGCGGACGGGCTTTTTGACCGGCGAATTATTTTCCTCAGACGATGGCGTCGGCCTGGCCAGCGCGCGATGCATCAGTGAATCAAACGGCTCGGCGGATTTTTTGGCGGTGGGCGGCGCGAGCGTGTTCTCGCGTTCGGCGGACGCCGCGTTGCGGCTGGCGGGCAGGATGAAGTCAAAGGTGTTCATGGGGTGGTTGGGTTGGCGGTGTTGTCTGGCAGCAGGTGGCGCATCCGTTCGGTGATCGCAGCGGCGCGGCGGGTCTGACCCAGGCTCTGTTTGCTCAGGGTTTCCAGCAGCAAGGTCACTTGCTCATTTTTCATGGCCGAGAACAGGCGGACGATGTCGTCGTCCGTCATCTGGCCCAGCATTTTGGCGGCAGTGTCGGGGGCCATCTCGGCGACGGCCTTAGCCTGGCGCTTGAGGTTTTTGCCTTCCTGATCCTTGAGGCGGACGACGTTCTTTTCAAACTCCGCCTGCAACTGGGCGACCTTTTGCGTGACCGAGGAAAGTTCCTGGCGCTCGGCCAACAGCCGAGTTTCCCATTCGGTCAATTCCTTTTTTCGCACTTCGAGCGCGGCCTTTTCATTCCGCAAATCCGTCACCCACTGCTCGAATTCCGGGTTGTGAAATTTCCACGAGGGATCGTTGCCCGGTGCCAGCTTCTGCTGCTCGGTCTCCTCCTCCACGGGCGCTTCGACTTCCAGTTGGACCGAACTCAAGACCGCCGCCGTGGTGCCCAGATAAGTCAGGCTGGCGAGCAGGCAGATCATCCAGGTTGATTGCAGAAATTTCATGGCGCTCAGTCTCCTTTCACATGGCCCGCGAATTCCAGCGGCGACCGCGAGTCGGCGGTGCGCATCGCCAGTTCATCCATCTGCTTCTGCTCCTCCGTCTGGACTTTGCGTTCATGCGAACGGCGGTTCTTTTTGTAGTAGCGATCCAGCGCCTCGCGGTCGCGCGTGGCGTTCAACATCTCCTGCCACACGGCATCCACCGCGAGCCGCGCCTGCTCCAAAATACTGGTGCGCTCCCGGAGTCGCAGTTCAAGCGCATTGCACCACGCCCGCGTCCGCAGCAACTCCATCGCGGTCACCCCGGCGCTCAATTCCTTGCCGAGCGTGGTCCAGCTCGCGCTCAATTCGTCACCGGCGGCTTTGACGCGGGCGGCGGCGTCTTCACAGGCCCGCAGCACCTCGGCGTAATGTTTCTGTGCGGCCTGCTCCTTTTGTTCACGCAGCACGCGCAGGGATTGAAGGGGGAAACGGAATGATTTCATGGTGACCTTTCGTTATTTGTTCAGGAGATTTTTTACCGGCGGTTTTACGGGAGTGTTCAAAGTCTGTTCCAGCAGCGGCCAGCTTTGTGCCGGGCGAAAACCCTCCGTCACGCCCTGGCGCAGAAATTGGTTCATCGGCTCGTGCATCGCGATGGCCTGGTCAATTGCCGCGCTGCTCCCCGCCGGATACGCGCCGATGTTGATGAGATCCGCGTTCTTCCGGTAGTTGGCCAGATGCTCGCGCGCCGCGGCGGTGAGTTTCAACTGCGCGGGTTCCAGCAGGTCGCGGTTCAAGCGGCTCACGCTCTCCAGCACGTCAATCGCCGGATAATGATTCTGCGTGGCCAGCTCGCGCGTCAGCACGACGTGGCCGTCGAGAATGGAGCGCACGGAATCCGCAATGGGATCGTTCATGTCGTCCGCCTCCACCAGCACGGTGAACAGCCCGGTGATCGAGCCGTGCTCGCCGGTGCCGGCGCGTTCAAGCAGTTGTGGCAACAAAGAAAAGACTGAAGGTGTGTAGCCACGCGTCGCCGGCGGCTCGCCGACCGCCAGGCCGATCTCGCGCTGCGCCATCGCAAAGCGCGTGACGGAATCCATCATCAGCAAAACATTCTGGCCGGTGTCGCGGAAATACTCGGCGACGGACATGGCGAGGAACGCGCCCTTCACGCGGTTCAACGCGGACTCGTTCGACGTGGCGACGATGATGACGGATTTCTTCCGGCCCGCCTCATCGAGGTCGCGTTCGAGAAACTCGCGCACTTCACGGCCGCGCTCGCCGATCAGCGCGATGACGTTCACGTCCGCCTCGGCCTGTGAAGCCATCATGCCGAGCAAGGTGGACTTGCCGACGCCGCTGCCCGCGAAAATTCCCAGACGCTGTCCGCGACCAAGCGGCGTGAACGTGTCGAGCGCTTTGATGCCGGTCTGGAAAACTTTATCAATCCGCTGGCGTTTGAGCGGATGCGGCGGGCGGAGATTCAAGCCGACGTGCTGATCTGTAATGATCGGCCCGCGCCCATCCAGTGGCGCGCCAAGTCCGTCAATGACGCGGCCTTTCAACGCGTTGCCCACAGCGACCCGCACCGGTGCGCCGGTGGCGATGACTTCGCTGCCGGGGTGAATGCCGCGCACTTCGCCCAGCGGCATGAGGAGCAAGTGATGATTTCTAAAACCCACGACTTCCGCGAGCGTGTCGCCATCGTTGCGGCCGGAGCGGATAATGCACACTTCGCCAACAGCAGCGAGCGGACCTTCCGATTCGATGACCAACCCGATGAGCTGCACCACGCGGCCCGCCGTCTCCGTCACGCGCGTTTCGCGGACGCGGCGCAGGGCGGTTTCCAATTGGTTGACGGTGCTGGTGGTCATGGTCTGAAAAGCTGAAAAACTGAAAAGCTGAAATGCTGAAACTGAAAAGCGGTCAGGCCGACTCGCTGAAATTTCAGCATTTCAGTTTTCAGATTTTCAGTGTTTTGTTTTTGGATCATGGGGTCAAAGATTGGCGGAGTTGCGCGAGCTTGGTTTCGCGCCGGGCGTCAAGGAGGCCAAAACGGGTTTGCACGAGACAACCGCCGCGGGTGACGTCAGCGGAACCGATGAAACGCAGCGGGCCGGCGTCCGGGATGCCTTTCAAAATCGGGGAGGTGTGTTTGCGCAGCAGCGCGAGGTCTTCGGGATGCAACTGGATGACGATTTCCGCCGTCTCCTCGACCTGTTGCAACGCTTCGCGAATGACGGCCTCGACCAGTTCGGGCGTGATCGGCAGACCGGCGACGAGTTTCTCCGCCGCCACCAGCGCGAGCTGCACCAGAGCGGTCTGCGCTTCGAGCACCACCTGCGGCAGCGCGCCGCGCAAGGCGGCGACAACTCCCTGCTGAAGTTCCACCATGTCGTTGCGTTGTTGCACGAGCTGTTCGCTCAACGCACGTTCGCCGTCGTGCTGGCCACGTTCGTACGCCGCCGACTCGCGTTGCTTCAACAATTCCTGCCACTCCTGCGACGGCGCCCCGGTGAGGAGGCGGGCGTCGCGGAGCGGCCGGCGGAACGGGATGGTGTCACACCATTTCATGTTAAAAATCTGAAATGTTGAAATGCTGAAATGCCGAAATCAAAAAGGCTAAAATCAGAAAGGCTGGCGCGCTGAAATTTCAGTATTTCAGTTTTCAGCGTTTCAGCTTTTGGTTTTGAGTCAGACCAGTTCACCTTCAGCGCCTCCGTCGCCTAGTTCGATCTCCCCCTCGGCTTCCAGTTTTCGAACCGCGTCAATGATGCGGAACTGCGCGGCCTCGACCTCTTTCAACTTCACCGTGCCAAGGTTGGCCATTTCTTCGTTGACCGTTTCGGCGGCGCGGCGGGAGATGTTGCCGAGCATGAGTTTCTTGAGCGGCTCGCTGGTTTTTTTCAGCGCGTACGTCAGATCCTTCATGTCCGTCTCGCGCAGAATCCGCTGAATGTGCGCGGGCTGGAGACGGATCAAATCCTCGAAGGTGAACATCTTCTTGCGGATGGCCTGGCACAGCTCGGCGTTGCGGCCCTCGATGAGTTCGAGCAGCGAGCGACTGACCGTTTTGTCCATCGCATTGAGAATATCTGCCGCCGGGGTGATGCCGCCGGACTGCGTGAGCGCGCGGGTTTGTTTGACCCCGAGCTTGGCGTTGAAAACTTCGACAACCTTCTCGGCGACTTCAATCGGCGAAGGTGCGAGCGAGGCGAGCCGTTCGATCACCTGATCGCGCTGATCTTCGCGCAGCAACCCGAGCAGCACGGAAGCCTTGTCCGGCGCGAGGTAGCTAATGACAAAAGCAATGGTCTGCATCTGTTCGTCACGAACGAGATTGAAGAGGTGACGCGGATCCATTTCCGAGATGGATTGCATCGCGCCGCCGGGCGCGCGGTTGGGCTGCAGCCGGCCCATCATGTCCCCGGCCTTGAAGGTGCCCATCGCCTTTTCCAGCGTGTTGCGGGTGTAGTCCACCCCGGCGGTGACGCAGGTGCTGGCGGAGATGGCCACATCGGAAAACTCCTCCAGAACGGACGCCTGGGTTTCGCGGCTGATGAGGTTGAAACGGATCATCTCGCGGGAAATCGCCTCGACTTCGCGCGGTTGAAATTGTTTAAGGATCGCGCTGGCGCTGTCGGTGCCGAGCATGACGAGCAGCGCGGCGAGTTTCTGCGTCTTGTTCAACTCGCCATTCTCGGCGGCGGGAGCTTCGGGATTTTCAGTGGCGGCGGGCATGGGTTAAAAAATAAAAAGCTGAAATTCTGAAAGGCTGAAATTCTGAAAGGCTGAGGTGCGATGTTTCAGCATTTTAGTGTTTTGGTTGTTGTTCATTGTTCGGCAGCGCGCCCACCCTTGGCCATCCAATCGCGGATGGCCTGGGTCATGTTCGCCGGATTTTCTTTGATGAGCTTGTTGAGCACGTCCACGGTGACGGCGCGCGACTCGGCGTCCTCCGGCCAGTGTGCGCCGTTGCCGTTCAACTTGCCCTGGCCGTTGAGCCGGCCCACGGGAACGCCGAGGGGGATTTCCTGGATCGGCGTGCTCTTGAACATTTTCAAAAGGATCAGCAGTGCCAGCACGCCGAGCGCGGGATACGCTGCGCCCCGGGCGAGGTTGAACCACATGTCATGCGTCTGCTGCTTCTCCAGATTCTGCGTGACCTCGGTGGCGAACGTGTCGTTGAAGGCGAGTTCTTCGAGCGAGATGGAGTCGCCGCGCGTGGCGTCCACGCCGATGGCGTTGCTGACCACGCGACGAAGCTTTTCAATTTCCTCCGGCGGGCGGTTCACCAGCTTGCGGTCTTTGCCGGTGCCATCCCAAAGGCCCGCCACCGTGACCGCCGCCGCAATGCGCTTGATGCCGCCCGCCGCCTGCACGGTGCTGCTCGTTGTCTTGCCGATTTCATAATCCACGGTCGAGGTGATCTTGCGGGTCTTGGAATTATTCATCGGCCCGGCGGCGGCGTTGTTGGTGTCGGTCGAGGTGTTGGCGGAAATGCCGACGGGCGAAGACGAACTGCTCGTGGAGGAATCCACGCTGTCATCGTTCTTGGTCTGCTGCCGGATGACCTGGCCGTCCGGGTCAAATTTTTCCTCGGTCTTGGAAATCGTATCGTAGTTGATGTCCGCCGAGACGCGGACGATGGCCTGGCCGGGGCCGAGAACTTTTTCGAGCAGGTCCTGGGCTTTGCGGCCGAGATATTGTTCGAGGTTGCGGCGGGCGGTGAGTTGTGTGCTGGTCAGGCCGGTGAGCGAATCGTTGTCGGTGTTTTCCGAAAGCACATTGCCAAGATTGTCCACGACGGTGACGTGGTTCGGCTTGAGACCCTCGACGGAATTGGCGACGAGGAAACGGATGGAATTGATGGACTGTGTCGGGAGCTGCGAATTGCCTTTCACGCGGACGAAGACGGAAGCCGTCGCGTATTTGTCCTTGTCGAGTAGCAGGCGGTTTTCCGGCAGCACGATCATCACGCGGGCCGATTCGATTTCGTCGAGCTGGCTGATGGTGCGACCCAGTTCACCCTGCACGGCACGCACGTAGTTGGCGCGCTGCACGAAATCGGAGATGCCGAAGTTGGGCTTGTCGAAAATCTCGAAGCCCACGCCGTCGCCGCGCGGAATGCCCTTGTTCGCGAGCTGCATCCGCATCGTGTAAACCTTGTCTGCCGGCACCAGGATCGAACTGCCCCCCGCACCGATCTGGTAGGGAACTTTTGATTCGTCCAACGCGGCGATGACCTTGGCGGATTCGCCATCGGCCAGGCGGCCGTAAAGCAGACCGTATTCGGTACGCGACGACCAAAAGGCAATCGTGGAAAGTCCTGCGATTAAAACAAAGGTTGCCGCGAGCACGCTGACGCGCTGGCTGGTGCCGAGTTGTTTCCAGATTTCACCGAGCTGCTGGACCAGCTTGCCAAGATTTTTGTTCATTCAATAATTCCCTGAATACGACCCTTAAATCTGCATCCGCATGATCTCCTGATAGGATTCGAGGAGCTTGTTACGGACCTCGACCATGAGCTGAAAGGAAACGTTCGCCTCTTCCATGGCGATGACCGCCTGATGCAACGGCACGTTCTGCCCGGCCTGCAACGCGGCGACGGAATCGCCGGCGGCGTGCTGCTTGGCGTTCACGTCCGAAACCATCTTGCCCAACATCCCGGCGAAGGAATCGCCGGACGGTTGCGCCCCGGAAATCTCCTGCGGCTGACCCAGCGGCTGCAACTCCGACGGCGCGATGCGCGGGGCACGCGACATCAAGTCGAGGCCGGACATCGCGGAAGGCATGGCGGAGATGGGTGACATGGTGGTTTATTGATGTCCGCCCATGGCGAGCGTCTGTAGGGACATGGCGCGGGCGTATTTTTTTACGACCGTCAGGTTCGCTTCAAACGAACGCGTGGCATTTTCCATTTCAGCCAATTCCTCGGTGAGGCTGATGTTAGGCATGGTGATCATGCCTCGCTCGTCGGCGTTGGGATGGCCGGGGGCGTAAATGGATTCGCCGGGACGCAGGTCGCTTTCAATGCGCGCCACCCGCAGGACCGGCAACTGCCAAGGTGCGCCGCCGTTCAGCGCCGGTTGCGGCGCGGGTGCTATCACCACGACTTGACGCTGATAAGGTTTTCCATCCGGACCGAACGCGTTGGCGTTGGCGATGTTTTGGGAGAGGACATTCATGCGCGTCTGCGCAACTTCGAGCGCAGCCAGCGCAGTGATGACACCAGAGGCCTCGGGATGGGCATTGTTTCCGACAAGCAGGCCGTTCTTTTCGTACGATGACCAGAATGCCAGTGTGGCGAATCCGGCAACCATGCCGAACGTGGTGACGAGAACGAAGGCACGTTGCCTCGTGCTGAATTGTTTCCAGATTTCGCCAAGTTGTTTCGCCAGTTTTAGTGACATGGTGGTTTAGTTTGGAAAATTAGTGCCGGCCCATGGCGAGCGTTTGCATGGCCATTTGACGGGCGTTTTTGACGACGGCAAGGTTGGCCTCGAAGGAACGCGAGGCGTTGATCATGTCGGCCATTTCCTCCTGGATGCTGATATTGGGCAAGCTGACCATGCCACGCTCGTCGGAATCGGGATTGCCGGGCGCATAGACAGATTCGCCGGGCCGCGAATCTTTTTCGATGCGCGCCACCTGAAGGATGGGCAACTGACTGGTGGGGTCGCCGTTCATCGCCTGCTTCAAGGCGGATTCAAACACGACGACCTGCCGCTGATAGGGTTTGCCATTGAGATCATGAGTGTTGTTGGCGTTGGCGATGTTCTGGGAGATCACGTCAATCCGCGTGCGCTCGGCGTCCAGCGCCGCCGCCGTATTTTGAATGCCGGATAAAATTTGAATCATAAGCGTCAGGATTTACCGGTGATGGCCATGCGCAGTTTGGAAAACGTGCCGGAGACGAGCTGGGTTTCGAGCGCATTGGTCAGCGTGTTCTGGCTCATCAGCATCAGCTCGCGTTCGAGGGAGACGGTGTTGCCATCGCGACCGTTCGGCTGCGCAGTGGCATCCGGCGCGAGCGTGGGTTTTAGTGAAGCAAACTGGCTGGCGTCACGGGAGGAGCAGGCGCGATCCAGTTCCGTCTGAAACGTCGGCGCGATGTCCACGCGCTGATAGCCGGGAGTTTCGAGATTGGCGATGTTGCTGGCGATGGCCTCCTGCCGCAGGGCCACTGCGTCCAGAGTCTTTTTCGCCGCCAAATAGTTTGGCTGGTTGAATAATGCGTCAATCATGCACAAGTTTCCGAGCTGTTTAGCAACGGCGGTGCCAGCGGGCAAAAACGGCCTATTCCTGCGAAATGAGCGGCGGGCTAGGAAAATGTTACCGCGCACTAGGCAAGGGTTGACGGGTGAAGCAAACGGAAGAGTGAAATGTTCCGGCGGGACAAACCAGAGCGGCGGCAATCAAAAACCGATGGAATTCCCCAGGCACAACTGGCGGTAAATTTCGCCCAGCGGTTTCATGGTGCGCGGCGGTCCGAAGAAAGTGTCGAAGGCGATGATAATCCGCGCGGTGTGATCGAAACGGCCCGCGATGCGGTCGGTGGAATTGTTCGGGACCTGATCAATTTTCCATTGCCAGTGCGGCATCCGCCAAACCGATGGCGGGATGTCCACCTTCGTCATGAGTGCCGAACAGGTGTGATCGGCCACCACCTTCAGCCAGTGGTTGGGGCCTGCGCGAACAATCGAGTCGTCCGTTGCCCGGCCGAATCGTAACCGCTCCCAGCGTCCCGTGAGACCGCGCTCGAAGCGTTCTGAAAACAATGGCGTGTTCGTCCCACCCACCCGCACCGTCGCGGCCACGCCGAAACAAAACAGTACCCCGAGCAGGCAGTTTGCCGCCGTCGTTTTTGCCAGAGCCATCCGGCAGCTAGTTTGCACCGAGCCAATGGCGATGGAACCGGATGGGCACAGAACGGGGCGCCTCCGGTCTGAACAGGTGCAACCGGATGGTCAGGCGCCGCGTTTGGGGGGATTGCTAAATAGGTATTGATGCAACTGATGGCAATGGATAAGGTGGGGCATGAACTGCCCCCACTGTCACACCGCGAACAGCGTC
>JANYDP010000037.1 GCA_025363535.1 Verrucomicrobiota bacterium
AGGCTCTGAACGCGGCCCGTGCCCGCGAAGCCGCCCGCAAAGCCCGTGAAGCCGTTCGCAAAAGCGCGCTTACTGGCGGCGGACTGCCCGGGAAGTTGGCGGATTGTTCCGACCGCGATCCGGCGAACACCGAGTTGTATATCGTCGAAGGTGATTCCGCCGGTGGCTCGGCCAAGCAGGGCCGCGACCGGAAGTTCCAGGCGATCCTGCCGATTCGCGGCAAGCTCATCAACGTCGAGAAGGCGCGGTTGGACAAGGTGCTTCAGAACACTGAAATCCGCACGATGATCACCGCCATCGGCACGGGCATCGGCGATGGTGAAGGCGAAGGCGCGTTCAATCTGGAGAAGTTGCGTTACCACAAAATCATCATCATGACCGACGCTGACGTGGATGGTTCGCACATCCGCACGTTGTTGCTAACGTTCTTTTACCGCCAGATGCCGCAGTTGGTGAAGCAAGGTTTTGTTTATATCGCCCAGCCGCCGCTTTACTCCATCACGCGCAAAAAGAAGACCGACTACATTGACGACGATGTGCAACTCAACCGCATCCTGCTGCAAAACGGCACGGAGGAAGTGACGTTGAAGAATCTCGCCGATGGCCGTGAGTTTGCCCCGAAGCAGTTGGAGGAAATCCTGACCTTGCTCGAATCGCTCGACAAACACGCGACCTTCATCAAGCGCCTGGGCGGGGACTTTTCCAAATACGTGGACAAGCGCGACGCCGACGGTACCTTGCCGCAATCCATGGTCAAGGTTCGTTCCGGCAACGACGAGACCGTTCACTATTTCATCACGAACGACGAACTGGAAGGTTTCAAACTTCAGAACGGAGATTTATTTAGCTCGGACACCGAGTTCGAGCGAAAGAAAGATACACCGACGCGCCGTGCGAAGATTTCCGATCTCCACTTGGAGAGCAAAGCCATTGCCGACCTGCTCAGCAAACTCGCGAAGAAAGGTCTGGCCGTGGATCATTACGCCGCGCAGGACAAGCCGCTGTTCGAACTGACCGAGGGCGAAGGCGAGCGCGCAACGGTGACGCCGCTGTTTTCCATCCCCGAAATATTGAACGGCGTGAAGGCTGTCGGCAAAAAGGGCATTCAGATGACGCGTTTCAAGGGTCTGGGAGAAATGGACGCCAAGGAACTTTTCGAGACCACCATGAATCCAGTTCGCCGCAAACTGCTGCGCATTGAGCTTACCGACGCCATCGAGGCCGAGGAAATGTTCGTGACCTTGATGGGCGAAAAAGTCGAGCCGCGCCGGGATTTTATCGTGGATAACGCGCTGAACGTACGCAACCTTGACGTTTGATCGCACCCTAAACGTTTTCCAGAATTTAGCATCATGCCAGACGAAACCGAACCGACACCACCCGCCGACCCGCAACCCCAGCCCAGCGGCGGCGCTTACACGCAGGGCGAAAAAATTGCGAAGATCAATGTCGCGGACGAGATCAAGAACTCGTTCCTCGACTACTCGATGTCCGTGATCATCTCGCGCGCTTTGCCGGACGTGCGCGACGGACTCAAGCCCTCACAGCGGCGCATTCTTTACGCGATGCACGAGCTTTCGCTGTTCCCCGGCCGCAAGCCGTACAAGTGTGCCAAGATCTGCGGCGACACCTCCGGCAACTACCATCCGCACGGTGAAGCGGTGATTTATCCGACGCTAGTTCACATGGCGCAGCCGTGGGCGATGCGGGAGAAGCTCGTGGACGGCAAGGGCAACTTCGGCTCCGTCGAAAATGATCCGCCGGCGGCGATGCGTTATACCGAGGCGCGGCTGACGCATCTCGGCGCGGCGCTCATGACCGACATGGAGAAGGACACGGTGGACTTCGTCCCGAACTACGACGAGCGTCTCACCGAGCCGACTGTTTTCCCCGCAGCGTTCCCGAACCTGCTCGTCAACGGCGGCACGGGCATCGCGGTCGGCATGGCCACGAACATGGCCCCGCACAATCTTGGCGAAATCATTGATGGCATCTGTGCGCAGATTGACAAGCCGGAGATCACGATCCCGGAGTTGATCAAGTTCGTCAAAGGCCCGGACTTCCCCACCGGTGGTTTCATCTGCGGCGTCGAGGGCATCAAGAATTATTTCGCCACCGGCAAGGGCAGTCTCAAGCTGCGCGGCCGCATCGGTGTCGAGGAGATGAAGGGCAACCGCGAGCAGCTCGTCATCACCGAGATTCCTTTCAACGTCAACCGCGCCACGCTTGAAGAACAGATCGCCGCGCTGGTGAACGACAAGATCATCACGGAAATTTCCGCGATGCGTAACGAGTCGGACGAGCATTGTCGGCTGGTTATCGAATTGAAGCGCGACGGCAATCCCAAGGTCGTCATCGCCAATCTTTTCAAGCACACGCAGCTTGAAGTCTCCTTTAGCGTCAACGCGCTGGCGATTGATCATGGCCGTCCGAAGACGCTCAATCTCAAGCAGATTATCCAGTGCTACATCGAGCATCGCCGCGAAGTCATTCTGCGCCGCACGCGTTTCGAGCTGAAGAAGGCCGAGGAACGCGCCGAACTGCTCGAAGGTTATCTCATCGCGCTGTCGAACCTCGACGAGTTCATTCACATCATCCGTTCCAGCAAGACCCGCGACGAGGCCCGCGTCAAACTGCTCGCCTTCGAGTGGTCCCGCGCTCAAGTCGAGAAGTGGGGCATCTTCCTGCGCGACGAGTCGCGTCTGACCGCCGGACGCTACGCGCTGACCGAACGCCAGGTGGACGCGATTCTGGAACTGCGTCTCTACCAATTGACCGGGTTGGAAATTGACAAGCTCGACAAGGAATACAAAGCCTTGCTCGAAGTCATCAAGGACTTGCTCGACATTCTCGCAAAGGAATCGCGCGTGATGGAAATCATCAAGGCCGAGCTGCTCGCCATCAAGGAAAAGCACGCCAACCCGCGCAAGAGCGAGATCGTGCCGGACGAAGGTGAGATCGCCATCGAAGACCTGATCGTCAACGAAGGCGTCATCATCACCCTCACGCACAACGGCCTCCTCAAGCGCACCAACGTCAGCCAATACACTGCTCAACGTCGCGGCGGCAAAGGCGTCATCGGCATGACCACGCGCGAGAGCGAGGGCACCGACGACCAGGATTTTGTCGAGCATCTTTTCACCGCCAGCACGCACGACTACCTGATGTTCTTCACGAACACCGGTCGCGTTTACGTGGAGCGCGTGCATGAAATTCCCGACATGGGCCGCGCCGCGAAAGGCCGGAGCATTGCCAACCTGCTCGAACTGAAGGCTGACGAAAAAATCGCCGCGCTCATCCGCATTCTCTCGAAGACCGACGCCAACAAAGAAGACGTCACCTGGTCGCAGTCCGGTGAACTCTTCTTCGCCACGCGCCAGGGTACGGTCAAGAAAACTTCCCTCAACGAATTCTCCAACGTCCGCCAGGGCGGCATCATTGCCATCGGCATCGAACCGGGCGACACCTTGATTGACGTGAAGCTCACGCGCGGCAGCATCGTGGAGAACGACGAAGTCAAAGACCCCGGCGACGACGTGGTGTTGATCACCAAGGACGGCATGAGCATCCGCTTCCACGAGGCCGATGTGCGCTCGATGGGCCGCAACGCCGGCGGTGTGCGCGGCATCAATTTGGAAAAGGACGATGCGCTCGTCGCCGCCGCCATCATCGTGCCGGACGCCGCGCTGCTCGTGGCCGGTGAAAACGGCATCGGCAAACGCACCGGGTTCGATGAATACCGCATCCAATCGCGCGGCGGCAAAGGCATCATCACCATGAAGACCGGCGACAAGACCGGTGGCGTGGTCGGCGCGCTCACGGTGCGTGACACGGACGAGATCATGTTGATCACCGTCAGTGGTCAGATGGTGCGCATTCCGGTGAACGGCATCCGTGAAGCCGGCCGCAACACGATGGGCGTGAAACTCGTCAACCTGGACGCCGGCGACAAGCTGCAGGCCATCGCGCCCGTCATCAGCGAGGACAAAGCGGAAGTCGTGGAAGGTTCCGAGCCAGCGAAGTAACGGCGAGTTGAATTCCAGAGGGATTCTGGCCCAAAGCCTGGAGTTGTGAGGCGCGAACTAATTATACGGTGCCGCCCGCCCACTTCGGCTGCTGCTTGAGGTGATAAAGCATCTCGCCGGCTTTGCGCACGAGGAGGACGCCTTGGTCTTCACGATTCGCAAAGTCTTCCAAGTTGATGCTTTTCGGATCGCGGTAACCCAGGTTGATCTTTTTGCAAATGGCTTCGGGAATGCCGGTGGCGAGCGTGACTTGGATGCGGCATTGCTCGACGCCGTTCTCCATCTGGCCGATGCCGCGCACATGGGTGCTGTGCGCGAGGATGCCCCACGGATGATGTTTGAACTGGTCCCATTGCGTCAGGAAATAATCGCGGCAATGGTAGCCGATCTCCTCGATGACCTGGCCGTGCGTGACGGAAATCTCAGTGACGTGCGGCGCGTAGATGATGAGTTCGCCGCCGTCGGCCACGACGGGTTCGAGTTTATACATGCCTTTGCCGGCAACCCACAGGTCGTCATACATCGGCGGCATGTTGGAGAGGACGGTCTGGAAAGGTTTCTCCTTGTAGAGAATGTGCGCCTGCCGGGAGAGTTCACTGGCGGCATCCCACGCGGCCTCGGGCGTGCCGGAGGAAATGCCCACGAGCGATTTGTCCGGGGCGACGACCATGCAGAAGCAAAGCTTGTCCACCTTCACCAAGGCACCCGCGCGATCCACGACCTTGCGGACGGGCGTCCACTTGTTGCCGATGATCATCGGGTTGGTGACGACGGCACCGAGCCAGTGGAAGAAGTTCAATATCTTCGGCCCGCCGACGCCGGGGAAGAGATACTTGTTGCCACCCGAGAAGCCGACGACTTCGTGGGGGAACACGGGGCCGACGATGATGATCTGGTCGTAGTTGAAGACGAGCTTGTTGATCTCGACGGGGACTTCCAGGGAGAACAAACCACCGGTGAGTTCACTGACATCGGCGGGGGTGAGCGTGCCGATCTCCTGGAGCGCGGCGGGATTATCCCATTCGTGATTGAAGAAACGGACTTTCTTGAACTCGCCCTGATGTTCTGCAACGGAAATTTCCAAGCGCTGGCAGATGGCTTCCTCGCTCATGGCCGGATGCGTGCCCAGCGCGACGAGGACATCGAGGTGCTGGGTGACAGCGCCGATTTGCTGGAAGATGGTCTTGAACAGCAGACCGACGGGGGCCGTGCGCGTGTGGTCCGGCACGATGAGGAGAATCTTCTTGCCGTGGTAATCCCCGGCGGGCAGGGCCTGGGCAATCAACTGACTGACTTGCTCGGTCGAAACACTGCCGCCCGGCGCGGCCATCTGTGAAATGGTTTTATGCACGGACAAATTTTAAGACTCCTGATGGAAAAAATCCAGACTGCAATCCGCCGGGGCAGGGCGGGTCAGGCCGCCATCGGCAATCTCGGCAAGCGCGCCCGGAGGCAGGGCGGAAACTGGTTTAAGCCAACGGGGTCAGACTTCGATCCCGTACGCCTTGATCTTGTTGTAAAGCGTCTGGCGGCCGATGCCAAGGCGTTTGGCGGTTTCCAGTTTGTTGCCCCCGGTTTCCTTGAGCATCCGAATGATCTCGTTGCGCTCCACGCCTTCCAGCAAAGTGAAGTTCGTGTCCATGCCCGTCTCGGATTCGACGCGGCTGCTGGCCGTGGCGATGGAAAGATCGCTCGCATCAATCTCGTTGGCTTCGCACAGCAACACGGCACGTTGAACTTCGTTCTGCACCTGGCGCACGTTGCCCGGCCAGTCAAAGGCGGTGAGCCGGTCCACCGCCGATTTGGTGAAGCCACGGATGGGCCGGCTGGACTGGGCGACAAAGCGTTTCAGGAAAACATTGCACAGCGGCATGATGTCCTCGCGGCGTTCGCGCAGCGGCGGCAGATGGACGGAGATGGCGCTGATGCGGTAAAACAAATCTTCGCGGAGCTTGCCGTCCTTGATGGCCTCGTCGGGCTTGCGGTTGGTGGCGGCCACGAGGCGGCAGTTGGTCTTGTAGCTGACGGTGCCGCCGACGGGACGGACTTCCTGATCCTGCAACACACGGAGCAGCTTGCTCTGCGTATCAATGGGCATCTCGGAAATTTCGTCGAGGAACAACGTGCCACCGTCGGCCTGGCGGAAATAGCCGTCGCGGTCGGAAACCGAACCGGTGAACGCGCCCTTCTTGGAACCGAACAGTTCGGCCTCGATCAACTCGCGCGGAATCGCGGCGCAGTTGATTTTGACGATCTTGCCCTTGCTGCGCGGACTCATCGCGTGGATGAGATCGGCGATGACTTCCTTGCCCGCGCCGCTTTCGCCGGTGATCAGGATCGGCACGTCGCTCGGCGCGACGCGTTCGATGGTGCGGACGACGGTCTGCATCACGGCGCTCTGGAAGACCGGCGAGGCGCCACCGCTCATGGTGGACAAGGCGCGGCGGAGCGTGCTGTTCTCCTCGTTTTGTTGTTTATGTTCCAACGCGCGGGACACGGTGACGAGGAGGTTTTGCGTGTCGAAGGGCTTGTTGAGAAAATGATACGCGCCGCGTTTAGTGGCGTTGACGGCGGCCTCGAGCGAAGCCATGCCGGTCAGGACGATCACCTCGGTGCCGGGCCATTGCTTTTTGATTTCCGGCAGCAGCTCCATGCCGTTGACATCCGGGAGTCCCAGATCCAGCAGCACGATGTCCGGCTGCGGCTGGGCGAACTTTTCGCGCAGCTCCGCGCCGCTGCCGGCTTGATTGATTTCATAGTCGGTGGTCAGCAGCATCGCGAGTAGCTCGCGCAATTCAGCTTCGTCATCAACGATCAGTATGTTTCCCTTCATAAATTTTTCTTTCTAACTTTTGCGCTGGCTTGAACCAGCGCGCGAAACAAGGCCCGATGTTCTGCGTGTCGCGGCGCGAGGCGTTCGGGATGAAACTGCACGCCGAGCAAAAACGGCAGCCAGTGCGCCACTTCCCGCTTCAACTCCACGGCTTCCACAATCCCATCCGTGCTGACCGCCACGGCCCGCAGTGGTTCCGCCAGCCGGCCGACCGCCTGGTGGTGCGTGCTGTTGACGCCCAGATTTTTCCGGCCGGTGATCCGGGCCAGTTGCGAATCCGCACACAACCGAACGTCATGCACTTTTTCGCTGCGCTGATCCATCCGCCGGTGTTCCATCGCCCCCGGAACCTGCGTGGGAATATCTACGATCAAGGTTCCACCCAGTGCCACATTCAAAAGCTGGCTGCCCCGGCAGACCGCCAGTGTCGGTTTGTGCTGGCGAAAAATTTCATCAATCAAAAACAGCTCGCGCAACGTGCGCTCGCCGTCGTCGGGCGTCGGCTCCACCGTGCGCCGCAGTTTTGCCGGGAGTTTTTTCTCATACAACTCCGGTTCCACATCGTCGCCGCCCGTCAGCAAAACCCCGTCGCAATGCCGCACGCACTCGGCCATCAGCTCGCGGCGGACGCCCGACGGGGCGATGATCGGAATCCCGCCTGCTTCCGTCACCGCGCGGGTGTACGCCTCGGAGAGGCTGATGGAGCGGTCACCAAATTCGACGCCGGCCTTTTGTATGCCCGGCGAAATCAAGATCAACGGCGGTCTGTTCAGTCTGCTCATTTATCGGACAAGCTAGCCAAGACTTGAGCAGGAGACAGCAAGAATTTTAGGACACCGGTTTTGGGACAACCGGGGGCGATTCGTCCTTGTTCTGATCGTCGAATGCCCCGTTGCAAATCGAGCCGAGGATGACGGCGAGGACGAACGGATCTTAACGGCTTCCATACTGGATATGCAT
>JANYDP010000119.1 GCA_025363535.1 Verrucomicrobiota bacterium
ATTGAAGTTCGTTGAAATATGCGCCGTGGCGAAATACCGTTCGGAACTGAACATCCTGCCGTCGAATTTGCGGAAGGTTTATTGAACTTGTGAAACCGCGCGCTCAAATCAGCGACGCCGCCAAAGCCAGACGATGGGCAATTCGTCTTTCGTCTAAAGTTAAAAAAGTTCTCGCCGTTCATCCGAATGCTGATCCCGACAATGTCCGGCACACTTTGATTTTGTTGGAACAACCACCGTTGGAGCGATTGCAAAGGAGCCTGATTCGTGGCCGCGCCACTGCCATTTTCCGAAAGTGAATCGCGTTTTGTGAGAAACTTGTCTTTACTTGCCAACTGTTGCCGCAAGCAATTGTTTTACCTTTTCGCCATCACGTTTGAAAAAAGTTAATTTGTAGGTGAGAGGCTTTTCCCGATGCTTGCAAGAAAAGTCCATAAACAGCCACCCGCTTTTTAAGAGAACAAAATCAAAATTACGGCGGGAATCGGCAAATTCGTTTTGAAACCGATCCCAAAATTTAACACTCCCGGTGATCCAGTTTACTTCTACGCTTATTGTTTCCTTTGATTGTGGCGTATAAAGCTCGCCGGAAATTTCAAAAACTTCGTTCATGGGAAATTATTCTTGAAATTTGTCATTTGATCTTCTTCTGGAGTGTCGAAATTTGAATTCGGTTTTTCCTTTTTGCTTTAATTAGGTCCGCAAATTTCCAATAAACTCTGCGGCGTTTTAAACTTAATTTCCCAATTCGAGTCTTTTCCCCAAGTGGAAATGGCCCTGATATTATGTAGGTTGGTGTTCGACCGAGCGCGAATTGTTGCAATGCGTCTTCATCAGCTTTCTGGTGGGCTACGTTTTGCCTAAAAGAACCCAATAGTGTTTTGTCTCGGTAAAGTTTGAATTTCATTTTTTATCCTCCAAAGCAATGTTTAGTTCAGAAAAATTTATTTTCATGTGGCAACTCTCCGAAAACCACAGATGACTGACAACTCTAAACTATTTACTACCTACTCCTGAAATTATTTACTGCTCTCTAACCCAACATCTCCTTCATCGCCGCGAACATGCTCTTGCCCGACTCCGTCGTCACCGGTTGTTTTCCTTTTTCATCCCCGGATGGTTCGGATGTCGGTGGCGTGATTTCACCTCAGAAACCCGGCATCCCGCCGTTTTTGAGGAATAATGCCCCTTTTCGACGGTTGTATCCGTCTATTCGATGGATTCATCCGTCCTTTTTGCGGTCGTTTCCACCTTTTTTGCGGATGCATGCATCTTTTAGGCGGTCGTATCCATCGTTTGCGTGGTCGTATGCACGATTTTCGTGGATGTATCCATCATTTTGATGGTCGTATCCATCGTTTTAGCGGATACAGGCGTCAATTTGACGCATTGATGGCCGAGGTTCGGACTGAAAAGGAGCGCGGCAGCGTCGCTGAGACCAGCCGCAGCCACTTCGCAACTGGTGGCGCAGGGAATTATTCAACACGGCTCGACTTGCGAACGTGTGCGGCTGATCCAGCGCCGCGCGGGACACAGCCGCGCTCCAAGGCGTTTGCCGCCTTTGTCGGCGGATGCTCAGGGATCACTTCAAAAGAATGAACAGGCTCGACAGGCACCTGCGTCCGGAATAGTTTTGGGTCGTGAAAAAGGATGGTATAAAATGCGCGCTCTATTCGCTGTTACGCGATACTCGCGCACAGCAAAACAACAAAAAAACGAACGGAAGTAAATTATGGCAATAGCAAATGTTCAAGAAGAAGATGGCTGGATAAAAGTTTATGACGAAAAAAGTAAGAAGATTTCACAGATGTCGAGTTCTGGCTTCGAGATTTTAGGTGTCGGCTCAGACTTTTTCATCACGGAGTCAGGAGGCTGGATTAAGACTTTTGACCAGAATTGCAAGAGGCTCGCCCAGATGTCTTCCACCAACATCTCCGTTATTGCAGCAGCGGGACGGACGTTCACAACGAAAGAAGGAAGCTGGACGAAGATATACGATAAGGATTGCAAGAAGATAAGTCAGAGATAGGTGTGACCCTATCACCTAAGTTGCCGGAGCCAACCCAGTTGGCGCTGTCAGTTCCGCTGTCGCGGTTCACGTCCTGTATAATTTCAAATGGAAGCTGATTACTATAAGATATTGGGGGTTTCACCAAATGCAGATACCGCGCAGATCAAGACGCGTTATCGTTTTCTCTGCAATGCTTTTCATCCTGATAAGTTTCCGACAACGCAGCGGGAACAAGCTGAAGAAGAGTTTAAGCCAATAAATAGAGCATACCAAGTGCTTTCGATAGAGAAAAAGCGTGCGGCCTATGATGCCGCACGAAGGCACACATCTACCTCGACCAGTCAGCGTGAGACTGAACAACAAACCACGCCTTCGAGTCAGAGTCAGCCAAATCCACCAAAGTCTGCGTCGACGACACCGAAGCCAATGTTATTCATAGGCCACGCCCACAAATACGGGGGGGTTTTTGCTCTCTTATCACCCTCAAGGTGTAAGCTCTTTTTGTCAGAGGAAGAATTGCGCTTTGTTGACCGCGATGAGCCCAAGTATTCGTTCCAAATATCATCCCCTATTTTAATGAAAGCATCTTTTCAAAAAAGAAAGAGACTCATAGTTCATGAATTGAATATTTTACTACCAGATGGAAAAGAATATAAAATCGGCCTTTCCGAAAGCGAAATAGATCGAGTTCTTGATATCATTAGAAAGCTCAAGGTTGCCTAACAAAGTGGCCATTGATTTTCGGTTTGATCTCCAAGGTTTTCCAAAACTTCTTCATTCTCCCCGCCTGCGTTCTGCTCTAACATCGTCGCCCATGAATGTAGTTGCAGAAGTTTTGCCCACCGCCATCGGCGAGCGGCACGTCCTCACGATTGAAGACATCGCCTTCGGCGGCGAGGGCGTGGGGCACGTCGGCGAGTTCGTCGTGTTCGTGGCGTTCGTCGTCGTGGGTGAAACCGTCGAGGTCGAGATGACCGAGGTGAAGAAGAAATTCGGCCGGGCCAAACTCCTGCGCGTCGTCGAACCTTCCCCGCTCCGTGTGACACCCGAGTGCCGCTACTTCGCCGCCTGCGGCGGCTGCCAGTATCAACACATCGCCTACACCGAACAGCTCCGCATCAAGCACAAGCAGATCGCGGATTTGTTCCAGCGCGTCGGCGGTTTTGCCCAGGCGGTGGTTGCGCCGGTGGTGCCGTGTCCGCAGCCGTATGGGTATCGCAACCGCATCATGATCCGCAGCCAGTGGAACAAGCCGTTGCAAAAGTTGAACATCGGCTTCATCCGCTGGGACAACGGGTTTGTCGAAGACCTCGACGAATGCAAGATCGCCGAGCCGGCGCTCAGCGAACAGATCAAGCACGTCCGCGCGAACCCGCCGCCCAAGGGCGGCATCAAGGTGGTGTTGCGGATTCCGCCGGAGGACTGGGTGGTGCCGCGCGATTCGTTTTTCCAGAATAACTTTTTCCTGCTGCCCAAGCTGGTGGAGACGGTGCGCGGTTTTGTCAAAGACGGCGGGGCGAAGCATTTGATTGATCTCTACTGCGGCGTGGGATTCTTCGGCATTGAACTGGCGGACGCGGTGGAGTCGTTCGTGGGCGTGGAGTTCGACCAGCAGGCCATCAAGGCGGCGCGGGAGAATGCGAAGTTGAAGAATCGCACGAACGGCGGGTTCATCACCGGCATGGTGGAGACGGTGCTGCCGGAGCTGATCAAGAAGTTTTCGCCGGAAGCGACCACGACCGTGCTGGACCCGCCGCGCAAAGGTTGTCTGCCGCAGACGCTGCAATTGCTGCGTGACACCGGCCCGGCGCAGATCATCTACATCTCGTGCCATCCGGCGACGATGGCGCGGGACTTGAACATTCTGTGCGCGGACGGTGTCTTTGAACTGGTGCAGGTGGTGCCGCTGGACATGTTCCCACAGACACAGCATGTGGAATGTGTGGCCGATTTACGCCGCAAACGGCAGTAACTTCTTGCCTGTCCAGAATCGTTGCGACACCCTCACCAAAACGCATGACGACACAGAACGAGCCGACGCAAAACAACAGATTCGTCGGCACCTTTCTCCCCTGGCTGGTGGCTGCCGCCGGCTTGATTTTTTATCTGGCGACGATGAGCCGCTGGTATTCGCTCGGCAACCTGACCGTCGCCGCGCGGATCACGGGCGACCTGCCGGGCGCGGAACTTTACTCACCGCTGTACTTTCTGGCGACGTATCCGTTGCATTGGGTCCCGGCGCATCTGGTGCCGCTCGCGTTGAACATTTTTTCCGCCGTGTGCGCGGCCTTGATCCTGGGACAACTGGCGCGCTCCATCAACTTGCTGCCACATGACCGGACGCACGACCAGCGCATCCGCGAGGAAGGAGAGTTTGCCCTGCTGTCCATTCCCGGCGCGTGGCTGCCGCCGGTGCTGGCAGCGCTGGCGCTGGGATTGCAACTCACGATCTGGGAAGGTGCCACCGGCGGCTCAAAGGATCTGCTCGACCTGCTGCTCGTGTCCTACATCGTCCGTTGCCTGCTGGAGTTTCGGATCAATGAACGCGACTCCTGGCTCTACCGGGCGGCGGCGGTTTATGGCGCGGCGATGACGGAGAACTGGCTGCTGATCGGTCTGCTGCCGGCGTTTTTCGGCGCGATGATCTGGATTCGTGGCGTCAGTTTTTTCAACCTGCGGTTTCTGCGTTGGTTGGTGGTGTTCGGACTCGCGGGCCTGCTGCTCTATTTGTTGCTGCCGCTGGTCTATGTGAATTCCGGGTATCAGGAAGGGACGTTCTGGCAGGCGTTGAAAATGAATTTCAAGGCGCAGAAAGATGTTCTCTCGTTGATGATTCATCGCGCGCCGGGAAACGTGCTGCTGCTGCTGGCGTTGACTTCACTGCTGCCGATCCTCTTGATCTCGATCAAGTGGGCCTCTTACTTCGGCGACCCCAGCCCGCTGGGCATTGCGTTGACCACGGGAATTTTCCACCTCTCGCACGGAGTCCTGATGGGCGCCTGCCTCTGGGCGGCGTTTGATCCGGCGTTCGGCCCGCGCTACAAGGGATTTGGCCTGCCGTCCTTGATGCTCATCCTCATTTACTTTGGCGCGGTGAGCATCGGGTATTTCAGCGGCTATTTTCTGGTGGTCTTCCGGCCGCTGAAAGAGCGCACTCGTTACGTGCCGTTTTGGAAAACGGCGTTGCATCGCGGCGTACAGGTATTGATGGGGTTGCTGTTGCTGCTCGTGCCCGCCGGTTTGATTTTCAAAAACTGGCCCCGCATCAACAACTCCAACGGCGTAACCCTCCCCGCCTTCGCCACCCAACTCACGCAAAACCTCCCTGCGCACGCCGTCGTCCTGAGCGACGATCCCATGCGGCTCCTGCTGGCCAAATCCTGGCTGGAACGCACGGGCCAGACGCAAGACCGCCTTTTCCTGAACACCCAAAATCTGCTCTCGCCCATTTACTTCAACGAACAGCAGGCGCTGCATCCGGCCGACTGGCTGCCGGCGGTGGATCCGAAAAAAATGCCCCAGGGCGTGGATCCCAAAACACTGATCAGCCTGTTAATGAAATTATCCGAGCAGCGCCCCGTCTATTACCTGCATTCCAGCTTCGGCTATTACTTTGAATATTTTTATCCCGTGCCCCACGGTCTCGTGTATGAAATGCGCCGCACCAGCACCAACACGATCGCCTTGCCTCCGTTGACGGAAACCGAGATCGCGGAGAATGAAAACTTCTGGACGCAGCATGCCGACACCCTCACCGGCCTGCTGCCCTTCATCACCGAACCGGCGACCAAAAAGCAGCCAACGTTCCGTCAGACCTTGCTGAAGAAGCTCCACGTCCCTTTCGAGCCAAGCCCCATGGCCATCACCCTCGGCAACTATTATTCCCTCGCGCTGAATTTCTGGGGCGTCCAGGCCGAGGTGGCGGGCAAGCTGGCGGAGGCGCAGCCCCACTTCGCCGACGCGCTCAGGCTCAACGACAACAATCTTTCCGCGCACCACAATCAGGATTTCAACAAAGACCTCCAGGCCGGGATTCCGGCCGCCGTGCAGTCGCCCCAGTCGCTGAAGGATGAACTGGGGAAATTCCGCGACTGGCAGCAGGTGATGCGCGAATGCGGGCCGTTTGACGAGCCGACCCATCGCTTCGCCATGGGCGTGATCTTCGGCCAGGCCGGACTCAATCGCCAGGCCGCCCTGCAGTTCGAGCGCATTCGCGAGTTGGTGCCCGATTATCTGCCCTGCCAGCTCTGGCTCGCCCAGTTCTACGTCCTGAATCATTTCCCTGAAAAAGCCCTGGCCTTGATTCCCAAAATCCGCGCCGAGGCCGAAGCTTCGGCGGATCCCGGCGTCGGGAAACTCGACCTCTTGAAAGTGGAAGTCGCCGCGTTTTTTTCCGCCGACAAGCCGGGCGAAGCGGAAAAAAAACTCCGCGAGCAGATGGATCAATATCCCAAGGACGTGAACCTCCTGAGCCTCGTCTTCCAGGTTTCGACTTCGTTCAAGAGCTACACCAACGCCCTGCACGCTGTGGATCTTGCGCTGGAAATGAAACCTGACGACGTTGGTGCGCTCGTCAACAAAGGCTACCTCGCCATTCAAATCCACGACAACGGCACCGCCATCGCCGCCCTCAGCGCCGCCCTGGCTACGGACACCAACAACGCCACCGCCAAACTCAACCGGGCCATCGCCTACCTGGCCGCCGACAAATTGGAGGAAGCCCATCACGACTACGCGGACTTGGAACTACTTTTCCCCGGCACCTTTCAAATCTATTACGGCCTCGGCGAAATCGCCTGGCGCAAAAAAGACAACAAGACCGCCCTTTATTATTACGACCTGTACGCCGCCAACGCCCCGGCCGAGACCGATGAAGCCAAGACCATCAGTGAGCGCCTCCAGACCCTCAAAGCCGCCGCCCCTTGAACCGGCCCCATGCGCGTAACGCACGTCATCACGCGCTTGATCGTCGGCGGCGCCCAGGAAAACACCGTTGCCTCGATCCTTGGCTTGTGGGGCAAACCCGGCCTCGACGTGGATTTGATTTCCGGCCCCACCACCGGCCCGGAAGGCTCGTTGGTTTCGAATTTTGAATTTCGAGTTTCGAGTTTGTCCGCCTCCCTCCAGAAACTAGAAACCAGAAACCCGAAACTCCTTCTCGTTCCAGAACTCGTCCGCCCGGTGCATCCGTGGAAAGATTTCCTCGCCCAACGGCGACTGGAAAAAATCTTCCGCGCCACCCGCCCTGACATTGTCCACACCCATAGCGGCAAGGCCGGAATTCTTGGACGTCTCGCTGCCGCCCGGGCTGGCGTCCCGATCATCATCCACACTATTCACGGGCCTTCGTTCGGGAATTTCCAAAGCGCGGCCGCCAATTTTATTTTCCGCGCCGCCGAACGCCGCGCCGCCCAAGTCACCACCCATTTCGTGTCCGTCGCCGATGCGATGACCTCTCAGTATCTCGCCGCCGGCATTGGCCGGCCGGAGCAACATAGCAAAATTTTCAGCGGCTTCGACCTCGCCCCGTTCCTCACCGCGACCCATGATCCCGGCCTCCGCGCGCGTTTGGGAATTGCCACCGGCGATTTCGTCGTCGGCACCATCGCCCGCTTGTTCAAACTCAAAGGCCACGACGACCTCTTCGCTGTCGCCCCCGAACTGGTCCGCCGCTGCCCGCAAATAAAATTCCTCCTTGTCGGTGACGGTGAATGGCGCACGCGTTTTGAAGCCAAGGCCCGCGCGCTCCGTCTCGAAAAGCATTTCATCTTCACCGGCCTGGTCGCACCTGCGGAAATTCCCGGGCTGACCGGCATCATGGATTTGCTGGTGCATCTTTCCCTCCGCGAAGGTTTGCCCCGCGCCCTGCCGATGGCGCTCGCGGCGGCGAAACCCGTGGTTGCCTACGACTGCGACGGCGCGCGTGAAGTCTGTCTTGAAAACGAGACCGGCTTCCTGTTGCGGCCCGGCGATTTGAGCACCCTGACGCAGCAGTTGCTGCAATTGGCCAATGACCCGGCCTTGTGCGAGCGGCTCGGCCATAGCGGGCGGGAATTTGTAAAACCCCGCTTCAGCGTTGAGAAACTGGTGGACGATCTGCACCAACTTTATTTGCGGCTCGCCGAGAAAAAAGGAATCCTCGTCCGGTGAATTTCCCCAACGCCTTTTACCTGCTCGCCTTCGCCGGTGCTTTCGCCACCGCACTGCTGGCCCTGCCGCTGTGGCGCAAGTGGTGCCTGCGCTCCGGTCTCGTGGATGATCCCGGCCACCGAAAAATCCACGCCGAACCGGTGCCGCTCGCGGGCGGTCTCGCGGTGATGACCGCGCTTGCCCTGCCCGTCCTGCTAGGCCTGCTCGCGTTGTGGGCGCAGCAAAGCAATCTGATTTCGCTGGCCGATCCCGCCACCGCCGAGCGACTGACTTACGGCCTGCACAAACGTAGCGTGGAACTGGCGGCGATTTTTCTCGGCGCGCTCGGAATGCTGATCGTCGGGTTGCTGGACGATAAACACGAGTTGAAGCCATCGCTGAAATTCACCGGACAGTTTCTCATTGCCCTGCTCGTTGCGGCAGCGGGCGCACGCATCACACTGTTTGTCCCCAGTCTGGTGTTCAGCTATGCCGTCACGATTTTGTGGATCCTCACCGTCATCAACGCCTTCAATTTTATGGACAACATGAACGGCCTGTGCGGTGGCCTCGGCGCCATCAGCGCGCTGGGTTTTGCGCTGCTGGCGGCGCACGCCGGCCAGTACCTCGTTGCCCTGATTGCCTTTCTAAGCAGTGGCGCGCTGCTGGGTTTTCTGCCGTACAACCTTCCCCGCGCCCGGGCTTTTCTCGGCGACTCGGGCAGTCATCTCGTCGGCTACCTGCTGGCCGTGCTCGCCATCCTGCCGCATTTTCATTCCGCAAAAAATCCGCAACCACTCGCCGTACTAAGCCCGCTGCTGATTTTGGCCGTGCCGCTCGGCGACATGGTGTGGGTGGTTTTGCTGCGTTGGAAATTGGGCCAACCATTTTACATCGGCGACAACAACCATCTCTCGCATCGTCTGGTTCGGCGTGGTTTATCCCGCGCCCAGGCCGTGCTGGCGATCTGGCTGCTGGCCGTGTTGCTTGGTGCGCTGGCGTTTGTTTAGTGGCACGGGCGTCCCGTCGAAGCTTATTGATTTTTATTTTCCCAAGCACCGCCGAGCGCGTAAGCTGGCGACGAAATTTTTATGGCTACAACCAATCCACCAACGCCTGATGCCACGCCCGCCGCCGCTCCGGCGGCCCCGTCCGATTTCATCCGCGACATCGTCGCCGCGCACGTCGCGGAGGCGAAGTATCCGCGCATCCACACGCGTTTTCCTCCGGAACCGAACGGATACCTGCACATCGGCCACGCCAAAAGCATCTGCCTGAACTTCGGCATCGCCCGCGAATTCGGCGGCGTCTGCAACCTGCGCATGGACGACACCAACCCGACCAAGGAGGACATCGAATACGTCGAGTCCATCCAGGCTGACGTGAACTGGTTGATCGGTTCGTGGTCGGAAGATCGCCTTGGCCTGAAGCAGCACGGCCAATCTCCCGAAGTAAAAATCCTCGACGGTAAAAATGATTTCTTCCAGCCGCCCGTGTTCGGCACTTCGGAAGCCGAACGCAAAAACTCCGACGTGAAGTTGGAACCGTTTTACGCCTCCGATTACTTTGACCAGATTTATGAATTCGCCGTCGCATTGATCAAGAAGGGCAAAGCCTTCGTTTGCGACATGACGCCCGACCAGATTGACGAGTATCGTCGGACGGGCAAGGCGTCGCCCTTCCGCGACCGCAGCGTGGAGGAAAACCTCGACTTCTTCACGCGCATGAAGAACGACGAATTCCCCGATGGCGCCCGCGTCCTCCGCGCGAAAATCACCGTGGACGCTCCGAACATCTGGCTGCGCGATCCGCTCATCTACCGCATCAAACACGCCGACCATCACCAGACTGGCGGCAAGTGGTGCCTCTATCCGATGTACGACTTCGCGCATTGCCTGAGCGATTACATCGAAGGCATCACGCACAGCATCTGCACGCTGGAGTTCGAGGTGCATCGCCCGCTTTACGATTGGATTTTGGAAAGCCTCGAACTCGCGCGGCCCCTGCCCCATCAATACGAATTCGCCCGCCTCAGCCTCGGCTACACCGTGATGAGCAAGCGCAAGCTCATGCAACTCGTGGACGAAAATCTCGTCACCGGCTGGGATGATCCGCGGATGCCCACCATCTGCGGCATTCGTCGTCGCGGCGTCACGGCGCAGGCGTTGCGCAACTTCGCCTACCACATCGGCATCACGAAATACAACGGCATCACCGACGTGTCCGTGCTGGAACATTCCATCCGCGAAGACTTGAACAAGCGTGCGTTCCGCCGCCTCGCCGTGCTGCGGCCGATCAGGGTCGTCATCACGAATTATCCCGAAGGCCAGGTTGAGGAACTCAACGCCGTCAACAATCCTGAACAGCCCGCGACCGGCATGCGGAAGATTCCGTTCAGCCGCGAACTCTTCATCGAGCGCGATGATTTCCAGGAAGTGCCACCGCCGAAATTTTTCCGCCTGAAACCCGGCGGCGAAGTGCGTTTGAAATACGCTTACATCATCAAGTGCGAGCAAGTCATCAAGGACGCGAGCGGCAACATCACCGAACTCCGTTGCACCGCCGACCTCGACAGCAAGACCGGCGGTGCGACCTCCGCGCGCAAGGTCAAGGGCACGATCCATTGGGTCAGCGCCGCGCACTGCGTGGATGCCGAAGTGCGTCTCTACGACCGACTCTTCACCGTGCCCGAGCCGGATGCGGACGGTGATTTCAAGAAACATCTCAACCCGCACTCGCTTGAAGTCATCACCGCGAAGTGTGAGGCGAGTCTGGCGAACGCGTCGTTCGACGAGCGTTATCAATTTGAACGCCTCGCTTACTTCGCTCTGGACAAGGACGCGCAACCGACTGCCGGCAAGCTCGTCTTCAACCGCACCATCACGTTGAAGGATGCGTGGGCGAAGGAAACGCAGAAAGTTTGAGGTAGCGGAGTCCACTTGCCATCACTTTCACGCGAATAAAAATCCGCGCCGCATGTTGAATCTCAGTACGCTCAATCCGCAGCAGCGCCAGGCCGCCGAGACTATTAAAGGTCCGGTGTTGATCCTGGCCGGCGCTGGGACGGGCAAGACGCGGGTCATTACGTTCCGCATCGCGCACATGGTCGAGCGCGGGATTCCACCGGGAAATATTCTTGGTGTCACGTTCACCAACAAGGCCGCGCGCGAAATGCAGGAGCGCGTCAACAAGCTGCTGCCAAAAAACAAGATCGCCGATCCGCAGTTGCGCAAAGATTCCCGCCCGACCATCTGCACGTTCCATTCGCTGTGCGTCCGCATTCTCCGCCAACACATTGAGAAGCTGGGCTACAAACGCAACTTCGTCATCTACGATTCTTCCGAACAGCTCAGCGCAGTCAAAAAAATTCTCTCCGGCATTTCCGCCAAGGGTGAGAAGACCGATCCCGGCGCGGTGC
>JANYDP010000149.1 GCA_025363535.1 Verrucomicrobiota bacterium
GTTCATCGCTCGCTTTGACCAGCAAGTCATCTTGCGGGGTTTCGTCGTAGTAATAGAGCGGGAAGCATTGGCTGTTGTATTGAATCACGGATTTGTCCACGCCGCCTCCGGGAGCGCGGGCTTCAGCCCGCTTCAACGTGGTATCGGATGACGCTGCCGAACTTTCCACGTGCCCTGTGCCTGCGGACGGTGAAGCGGCGTGAACGCTGCGCCCCTTCCCAAACCGCATTTTCTCGACGAGATAAAACCGCTCGTCTTTCAATTCCAACACGTCGCGTTGTTCCTTCACTGGATACGGCTTGGCGGATTCGTAATTCAAATGGATGGCCGCCAGCGCGCGACCAGCCCGGCTGAACGCCCAGAAATCCTCCGCCAACGGAATGCGCGGCAGCATCTTCGTCAAACTAGTGGCGAACCGCGTCTTGTATTCCGGCGAATGGAGGATGCCATACGCGAAATGAGTTTGGTTAAATGGTCTTCTGGTCGTTTTGGTTTCTGTAACGCGGCGAGTGTGCGCGGGAAATTTATCAGCGTCAATCCGCGTCATCTGCGGTTGAAACGGTTTTTGCTTTTGGGGTTGGCATCCGGGGCGGGCTCACCAACCGGTGAGCGGATGGTTTGCCAAAGCCGGCTTTTGCCGATTTGGGGATTCAATCGGTTTGACCGGGCGCGTGATCTATTCACCAGGAGATGCCACAGAGAAATGCTGAAAGCTGAAATCAGGAATCAAACCGGGAGAGGCGTTATCTGAATTTGGGGAGGCGTTTTAGGAGCCCGGAGATGCGATAAATGGATTCCGGGACGCGATCTGGGGACACGGTGCATTCATTCTTGGACACGGGGAGCGGGACTGCGCGCCATTCAAGCAAGTTTGCACAAAATAGAATCAATGTTTGCTTTGCAACAACCCAAACTATTGCATCATCCCGTCACATTGTATGAATTTATTTGATCTGTCGGGAGAAGTGGCCGTGGTCATCGGTGCGACGGGAGTGCTGGGCGGTGCGCTGGCCGAAGGTTTGGCTGGGGCAGGCGCCAAGGTCGCGGTGCTGGGCCGGAATGCCGAGCGCGGTGAGGCGCGGGTGAAAGCCATCGAGGCCGGCGGCGGCCGGGCGGCGTTCTTCGCCTGCGACGCCGCGTCGCGTTGCAGCCTCGGGGAAGCCCACGAACAGATCGAAGCTAAACTGGGTGCACCGACGATTCTGGTCAATGCCGCCGGCGGCAATGATCCCAAGGTCACGGTCACGGCGGAAAATCCGTTCGAGAAAATTGCCCTCGAAGCGTGGCTGGCGAATTTTGATTTGAACCTGGTCGGCGGGGTTTTTCTGCCGTGCCAGGAATTCGGCCCCGCGATGTGCCAACGAGGGAAGGGCAGCATCATCAACATCGCGAGCGTCTCGGCGCACCTGCCGTTGTCGCGCGTGGTCAGCTATTCCGCCGCCAAAGCCGCCGTGCTGAACCTCAGTTTGTTTCTGGCGCGCGAATGGGCGCAGAAGGGCGTCCGCGTCAACACGATCACGCCCGGATTTTTCCCCGCCGAGCAAAACCGGAAGTTGCTGTTCAATGATGACGGATCGCCGACGGCGCGCACAAAAGCGATCTGGGGCCACACGCCGATGAATCGTTTCGGCGAATCGAAGGAGCTGGTGGGCGCGGCGGTTTTCCTCGCGTCACATCAGGCGAGCAGTTTCGTCACCGGCACGGACCTCCAGGTGGACGGCGGCTACTTGAGCCAGACGATTTGAGCGGGATCAGTTTTTGGCCGCGACTTCAAAGTTCCACCGTTATCGCGCCGGCACCGATTCCACTCAGATGTCAGCTTGCTTCGACGCCGGCAATCTTGCATCCTCCGCGCGACTGAAATGACTTTGAAACTTTCAACCCTCGCCATCGCGCTCGGCCTCGGACTGGCCGTGCCGCAAATTTTTGGCATCCTGAAACCGCAGGCATTCGCCGCCGCGGTTCGCAAATTTCCCCGCCACCTGCCCATTGGCATCGCCCTCATGCTGCTGGGAACGGCGTGGTTTGTTTGGAACCTGAGTCTGGAATCCATCTCGGATTTCAATGCGTTCAAAACCCCGATGATGATTGGCTTTGCGGTGATCGGCATCGGAGCCTGTTTTTTTGTGCAGGATTTTCTGGCGGTGCGCGGATTGGCCGTGGTGTTTCTCCTGCTGGGCAAACTCATGGTGGACACCGGGCGTCCGTTCCTGTCGCACACCAACTGGGTGCTGGTGGTGCAGGCCTGGGCTTACGTGCTGGTCGTGGCCGGCATCTGGTTGACAGTTGCGCCGTGGCGGTTGCGCGACTTGCTGAACTGGGCGACGGCCAATGAAACGCGCGTGCGCGTCGGCTCGGTGCTGCGGATGGCGTTTGGTTTGTTTGTGGCCGGGCTGGGCGTGCTGAAGTTTTGACCGGGGCAAACCTCTCCGGTTTTCAGGGACGTTGCAACGTCGCGCTCATCAGGCCCACGATCACTTCATTGGCAACCGCCCGCACCGTGAGCGATTTCAATTCCTTCAGCGGATCCAGTGAGAAATCCAAAACCGTGGCCGCTCCTCCAGAAATCTCGCGCCGGCCGTTTTGGCACGCGGCCAGATCAAGGGCGCGGATGTTTCCCGTTTTCAAATCCACCCGCAGAGGAAAACCGCCTTCGCGCCGGAACGCAAAATCGTCCACGAAGTAATCTTGATCAATCGGCCACCAGGTCGTCGGATTTTCCAGAGTCAGACGCGCGGTGGAGCCATCCGCGTAAGTGACTACAATTTCGCCGTTCTCAATCCGGCTCTGCAACGCCCAGGTGGATCCGGCCATGAGCACAAAGATTTTTGAAGCCCGGCCAGCCAGCGGCGCGGTCACTTCGCGGGGAAAATTGTCCCACTGTGAAACGAATGCGACGTTGCGAACGCCGGCCTCGCCCGGTGTGCAAAGCGGCACGCCATTGGGAAGACGGAGGAGGTCACCATTTTCCCGCGCGACGTTGCGGATGCCGCCGTCGTCCACGGCAAACTCCGCCGCCGGTGCCGTCCAAAAACCAAAACCCTGGCGCGGCACCCCGAGCGAAGCCGGCGGCGGGCGCGGGCTGACATAATCGTGGCGGAAAATTTGAGTGACCTGGTCGTTGAAAATTCCGGTCAGCGGCACCGGATCGAGTTTTATTGCGGGTGGCAAAGGCTTCGTCCAATCCGTGGTAAAAACTTGTGGTGCGGCCGGATGCGCGGGTCGGAGTTCGAGCGCGAGCGGCTGCCACCAACTAAGTTTGCCTTGGGAAACGCGCGCGAACACGGTGCGATGTCCTGGCTTACCCGTCACGGTGCCGCGCAGTTCCTGGCCGGAGAGTCGCGCGTTTGACAAGGCAGTTTGCGGATCGGCCAACTCGCTGATCGTCGCGCCGGCGTCTCCAACATATTCAGCACCCGTGCTGACAATTTTCTCGGCGGGAACCGGAGCCGGCGTTTCTCCGCGCCAGGAGATGGTCAGTTCGTGTTTCGTCGCGGCGGGCGTTTGGATTTCAATCTGTGGAGTGCCGACGGCATCTGGGATTTCGTGCCACGCGGCGGGTTCGCCATTGACCGCGACCGACGCGATATCGTCGCGTTGCGCAGCGATCTGCAGCCAGATGGCAACGGGTCGCGGGAAGCGGGAATCGAAAACATATCGGTCGGTTTGCCCGGTGCGCGTGAAAGCAAAATCGAAATCGGGATGATGCATCTGCGCGTGATTCCAGTCGGACGGAAATCCCGGCCGCAGCCGCACTTCGTCCGCCAGCAGATCGGGCGAGACTCCGAAAACACCTTCAACCACGGTGCGTGAGAGTGCTCCGATGCCGTCGCCAAAATCCCGTTGGGACTCGCGGCGGTTGACATCGAACCAGGTACACATGCCGACGTTGCCCGGCGTGATTCCCAGATACATGCTGTCGAGCAGCGCACCTTTCAACAGCGGATACGCCGCCTCCCGGCATCCGGATTTCCACAAGGCGAGCGCGGTGTGAACGGACTCGGCGAGCACGACATTGTTGATGGACCAGGCGTAGGGCATCCACGTCGTCGTCGAGATTGTATAATTTCCGGCCGGCACGCCGAGGCCGTGAATGGGAAAATGTGGAAGTTCATATTCAACCTGCCGGCTCATCTGCCAGGCTTCAATCGGCGAGGGCACACCCGAATCAACGGTGTGATAAAATGTCCACGCCGCCGCACTCGGGTGGAGCAGTTGTCGGCCGAGCAAGTCCTTCCATTCCGCAAACCAGCCGCGATCCTTGAGCCAGAGCTGTTCGCGCAGCCCGCGCTCGATCAACGCGGCTTCGCGTTCGTAAATGGCCGGATCCACGCCGAGGAATTTCGCTAGGCGTGCGGCCAGGCGATTGTGGAGCAAGTTGAACGCAGTCGAGTGGGTGGCGCCGCCGCCATTGTAGCTCAGGGCATCGCTCGCCCAGATGCAGCAATACGCTTCGTAGAGCGGCAGTTTTTCCGGCCCGTATTCGCGGCGGAAAAGCCGGCGCTCCCAGGCGAGATGGCGCTCGAGCATCGGCCAGATTTTCCGCGCATAGTCCAGGTCGCCGGTCCAAAGCAGATGCCGGAAAATGGCATCCACGCCAATGAGATTCATGTCGTAATGCGATTTGGTCAGGTCGCCGTTCGAGTGCAGTGCGGTTTCGTTGCGAGCCAGGTGGGCCGAGGCTTCCGCCGACGGAATCACGTCGGCAATGGGCGCGACGTTTTGTTGTGCGGCATAACTGTCAAAGTGCGCGCGCGTCCGTTCGTGCCAGCCCAGCGCATCGCCCGCGCAACTGACGCGCCAGCCCAAAAGTCTCACTCGCCACGCCACGCCGCCGTGCAGATAGGCCGATTGCCGGTCGTCCCACACGCCATCCGCAGCAATGTTCAACGCGGTCACGGCAGCATCCAAATAGGGATCGGGCGTTTGTGTGCTGACCCGCCCGGCGACGGACTCACGGTCGGTTTCCGTCCGCGCAAAGATGTCGGCAATTTCGCCGGCTTTCCAGAGGGGCGCTTCGCCCGATGAGTCCGTTTTAATTTCGCGTCCGGCTGCGGCTTCGCGATACGTGGCGAGCACCTCAGCGTTTTTCTGCTTCGAGGTGAGGTGCTGCAAGGCGATGAACAAAGGCTGACCCGGAACGAGGCGAACACGTCCGACTACAAGCGGGAGGGTCGTCGTTGAATTGGTATTGAGTGCGAGCAGCTCCGCCGGATTTTCCCACCAGGCCGCGTCGCCGATGTTCAACCGGCTGCCGGCTGGCAGGATGCCGGCCAGGCTTCTGCCCTTACCGCGCACGACAAAAACATTTTCGCCGAGCGTGACCTCGTTGTCGCGGGAGTATTCCGGTTGCAGCCGGAAGAATTCGCGCACCGGAACGCGTTCAGTGCCGATGTCGCCGTCGCGGCTGCCGCGTTCGCCGGTGATGCCGCCAAAGGCAAAAACGAGATCAGCCGGACTGGTCAAAGATTGGGCGTCCACCCGCACGATCAAACCTTCCGGCGCGCGTGGGGCGAGGGCCGTGATTTGCAAAACGCCGTCGCCGAGCAATGGGTCGCGGATTTCATGGAGCATCGAACCGGGCCGGTACCGCGTGATGACAGTGGCCGCGCTGTTCAGCCATTTCGTGCCGTTGGCTGTGCTGATGCCGAGCCGAAGATTTCCGCCGCGCCCGGGCAGATAAAAGGAGAATTCCGGACGGTCGCCACCGTCCACGCGGAACGCGCTGGAGCCGCCGTAGAGCGGACGGTTGAACGATTCCTGGCCGTTGGTGATGACAAAGTCGCCGTGGTCCGGCGTGTAGCGCAGCGGGCGCTCGAGGTTGCCGATCATCATGGGACGCACGCCGCGCTGATCGCGTTGCACCAGGTCGGACTCGGCGAACGCTTGCTGACGCGGCAGAATGGCCAGCAGGCACGCCAGAAAAATCGGGCGGCCGACTGCCGAAATCGCGATGGCGGCGGAACGATGCGCGAGCGATTCGCGGATCAGCGGGCCGGGCGCGCAGTTTTTTTGCATGGATAAATTGTTGTTCGGCCGGATCAAGTTTGGGTCAGCGTCAGTTGGGTTTAATATCCGGGTGCCGCGAGCGCAAGTAATTCCTGCCGGCCCAAAGAGTTCAATGCCCTGTTTGACTCGCGCAACCAGGCACGCCCGGGACAGATATTAAAGCAGTCGTCCAAAGGATTGAACGGTTCCCGCGCCTGGCCGAGGATCGGGCAAACATATTCACACGACTTTGGGAAAAATTCAAAACCGCTTGACAAGACAACCTGTTTGGCTCAAAGCTCGTTCAAACAAACAATCAGGAGACAAACATATGGGAAAAAAAAGTGGCCAAAAATTCATCGCTGACAACCGCGCACCCCGTGTACAAATCGAGTATGACGTCGAGCTGTACGGTGCGGAAAAAAAAGTGGAGCTGCCGTTTGTGATGGGTGTCATGGGGGATCTCTCCGGCAAACCCGCCGAGGCGTTGCCGGGGGTGGCGGACCGGAAGTTTCTTGAAATTGATGTGGATAACTTTGACGACCGGCTGAAGGCGTGCAAGCCGCGCGTGGCGTTTCAGGTTCCCAACACCTTGACGGGTGAAGGCAACATGAGCGTGGAGATGACGTTCGACAGCATAGACGACTTTTCGCCGGCCGCAGTCGCCCGCAAAGTGGATTCACTCAACAAGCTGCTGACCGCCCGGACGGAACTCGCAAATCTGCTGACTTACATGGATGGCAAGGACAAGGCGGAAGATTTGGTGGCCAAGCTGTTGAACAATCCGGACCTGATGAAGTCGCTGGCGGCCGCGCCGGCCCCCGAGTCAAAAGAGGCGAAGTAAACACCCAACCAATTAGATCTTAAATCAAACACCTATGATACCTCCAGAAGCAGAAGCCTCCGGCGCAGCTGCCGCAGCCCCAGCAGAGCTTGGTGAATTCGAGTCGCTGCTGAACAAAGAATTCAAGGCCCGTGATGTCCAGAAACAGTCGGCGGTGCAGACCGCCGTGCGCACGCTGGCCCAGCAGGCGCTCGCCTCCACGAATTTGATTTCGTCAGATGCGATCAAGACCATTTCAGGCATCATTGCCGAAATTGACCGCAAACTTTCCGAGCAGATCAACCTGATTCTGCATCACGAAGATTACAAGGCCTTGGAAGGTACCTGGCGCGGGTTGCACCACCTAGTCAACAACACCGAGACCGATGAGACCTTGAAGATCCGCGTCCTGAATATTTCCAAGACGGATTTGAAGAAGACGCTGAAGAAATATGAAGGCACGGCGTGGGATCAAAGCCCGCTGTTCAAAAAACTGTACGAGGAAGAATTCGGCATGCCCGGCGGGCAGCCTTACGGCGCGCTCATCGGCGACTATCATTTTGATCACTCGTCCGAGGACGTAAAGATGCTGGGCAACATGGCGCAAATTGCGTCCGCCATGCACGCGCCGTTCATCACGGGCGCGGCCCCCAGCGTGCTGGCGATGGATTCGTGGCAGGAGCTTAGCAATCCGCGCGATCTGACAAAGGTTTTCCAGACCGCCGATTATGCTGCCTGGCGCTCCCTGCGCGACTCGGACGATTCTCGGTACCTCGGGCTGGCGATGCCGCGCTTTCTGTCCCGGTTGCCTTACGGTGCTAAGACAGTGCCATTGGAGGAGTTCGCCTTTGAAGAAGACACGGAAGGGGCTGACCACAACAAATACACCTGGTCAAACGCGGCCTACGCGATGGGCATCAATGTCACGCGCGCTTTCAAGCGCTACGGCTGGTGCGCCCGGATTCGCGGAACCGAATCGGGCGGTGTGGTCGAAGGTCTGCCGGTTCATACTTTCCCGACAGATGATGGCGGGGTTGACATGAAATGCCCGACCGAAATCGCCATCACCGACCGACGCGAAGCCGAGCTGGCAAAAAATGGGTTTATGCCGTTGTCGCACTATAAAAACACCGACTACGCGGTATTCATGGGCGCGCAATCGTTGCAAAAACCGGCGGTTTACGACGACCCGGATGCAACGGCCAACGCCAATCTGGCGGCGCGGCTGCCGTATCTGTTCGCCACCTGCCGTTTTGCCCATTACTTGAAGTGCATGGTGCGTGACAAAATTGGCTCGTTCAAAGAACGGGAAGACATGGAGATATGGTTGAACAAATGGATCAGCAATTTCTGCTGCGATTCGAAATCTGCCGAAGATGTGAAGGCGCGGTTTCCGTTGGCGGAAGCCAAAGTGGAAGTGCTGGAGGTTCCCGGGAATCCTGGTTACTACAAATCCAAGTTCCATTTGCGTCCTCACTATCAATTGGAAGGTTTGACCATTTCCCTGAGCTTGGTGTCCAAGATGCCCTCCGCGAAGGGCGGCTAGGATCGGGTGTTCGGTTGAAATTTCGCGAACCATGTGCCGTTCGTGAATAGTTATAACTAACAGGGTTCGGGGCACAGGAGCCCGGAAAACAAAACATAAACTATTATGGCAGTAGATTACTTCTTAAAAATAGACGGCATTCCGGGCGAAAGCACGGACAAGGCCCACGGGAAAGAAATTGACCTGATGAGCTGGAGCTGGGGTGAATCCAACGCCGGCAAGCACGACAGCGGCGGCGGCGGCGGCGCGGGCAAAGTGAACATGCAGGACTTTCATTTCACGATGAAAGTGAACAAGGCCAGCCCGAAGTTGTTTCTCGCCTGTGCCTCTGGCCAGCATATCAAGGAAGCGTTGCTCACCTGCCGCAAGGCCGGCAAAGATCAACAGGAGTACTTGAAAATCAAATTCACCGACCTGCTCATTTCAAGTTTCAACACCGGCGGTTCCTCTGGTGCAGAAGTGCCTGTTGAGCAGATCTCGTTTAATTTCTCCAAGATTGAACACTCCTATGCCCCGCAGAAACCGGATGGCAAGCTTGACTCTCCGGTGGTGCATAATTGGAGCGTCAAAACTAATACGGGAGCCTGATTTTGGCCCATCGTAACGACGCATGAAATAGCACAAGTGCCTGGCCGGCTAGGCCAGGCACTTTTTTAATCTATGAACGCTGCCGAACTGGTTCATGCCGGGCAACTGGAAGAGGGGTTGAAAGCCTTGCAAGTCGAGATTCGCAACAAGCCGGAAGATGTCCGGCTGCGCGCTTTTTTGTTCCAGCTCAATTGCGTGCTCGGGCGGTTAGACAAGGCGTTGACCCAGTTGCAGGTTATTGCCAGCCTGAACGCGGAGACGATGCTGCTAGCGCAGATTTTCCGTCCAGTCATCACCTGCGAGTTGCTCCGGCGCGAAGTGTTTGCCGGGCGGCGGACGGCGCTTATTTTTGGCGAGCCGGCCGAGTGGATGGGCCTGCTGGTGCAGGCGGACGGGCTGGTCGCCCGGGGAGAGTTTGCCGCAGCAGCCGAACTGCGCAACCAGGCGTTTGAAGCGGCCCCGGCCTCGGCTGGCAAAATGGATGGCGTGCCTTTCGAGTGGATCGCGGATGCGGATTCGCGGCTTGGCCCCATGCTTGAAGCTTTTGTGGACGGCAAGTATTACTGGATTCCGTTTTGCCGCATCCAGAAAATTGAAACGGAAAAACCGACCGACTTGCGCGATCTCGTCTGGCTGCCCGCACAATTTACCTGGACCAACGGCGGTGCCACGGTCGGCCACATCCCGGTGCGGTATGCCGGGACGGAAGATTCCACGGACAACGCCTTCAAGCTATCGCGCAAGACCGCCTGGCAAAATCATCCCGGTGAAACCTTCCTCGGGCTGGGGCAGCGCATCCTCACCACCGATGGGGAGGATCATCCGATTCTCGGATGTCGGCTGATTGAATTTACGACCGGGGCTGGCAGCGCGCTATGATGCTATGGCCGACGCCACTCCCATTGAAAAACTGCAACCCTGCCTGCTGGATCGCCTGACCGACGAGGAGCCGGACAAAAAAGAGGAGAGCCGGATGCAACGGCTGGTTTCCCTCCAGAAATACCGCAAAGGCGTGCTGCGGGATTTGGGCTGGCTTTTTAATTCCAGCGCCTATCTTTCCGTCGAAGGGGCCGAGCCTTTCAAATTGAAGGATTTTCCCGAGGCCTACCGGTCGGTCATCAACTTTGGCGTCAAGCAGCTTTGCGGGGCGAGCACCCTCGACATGGACAAGATGCAGGAGGAGCTGTCAATGGCGGTGCAAGTGTTTGAGCCCCGCATCCTCTCGCACAGTCTGATCATCCGCGCCGACACCGAGCGCAATCTGGTGACTCTGGAAGTTGAAGGAGATTTGTGGGCCCACCCGCTGCCCGATCACCTGCACGTGAAGACCCAGGTGGATGTGGAAACCGGGCAATGTCTCTTTGGTGATTCACCTTATGGACCGGCGACTCCTTGAGCATTACAACGAGGAACTGCGGCACTTGCGCGGCATGGCGTCCGAATTCGCGCGCGACTTTCCGAAAATTGCGGGCCGGCTGGCGCTGAACGCCGACGCCAAAGTTCAATGCGATGATCCTTATGTGGAGCGGTTGTTGGAAGGCTTCGCATTTCTGGCCGCGCGCGTGCATTTGAAATTGGACGCTGAGTTTCCGCGTTTCACCCAGGGACTGTTGGAGACCGTCTATCCTGACTATCTCTGTCCGGTGCCTTCGATGACGATTGTGCGGCTTGAGCCCGATGCGCAGGATGGCGCGCTCGCGCCGGGATTCGTGGTGCCGCGCGGAACACAGTTGCGCAGCCAGCTCGGCAGGGGCGAGCGCACGGCCTGCACCTTTACGACTTCCCAGGCGGTCCGCCTGCTGCCGCTAAACATCACAGAGGCGCGTTACTTTGTGCGCGATCTGGCCGAATTGAATTTGCCGCGCCAGTTGGGGGCCAAGGCGGCGCTGCGGTTGCGGCTGAAGAAGACCATCCCGGAAAGTTTCAAACAAATCCAGGCCGATCCGCTGGTCTTTCACATTCGCGGCGGGGATGAAATTCCCGGACAGATTTACGAGCAGATTTTTGCCCACAAGCTGCGCCTGATTGTGCAGGGCGTTTCCGGCCAAAAATCCCCCGGCACGGTTCTGCCGGCGGACCAGATCCGGCCAGTGGGATTCGCCACTGAGCAGGCGTTGCTGCCGCCCGCGCCGCACGGCTTCGAAGGTTACCGGTTGTTGCGCGAGTATTTTGTTTTTCCCGAACGGTTCCTGTTTTTTGAATTGAAGGGATTCCAACAGGCACTGGCCCAGATTGCCGGCGATGAGGTGGACTTGATCATTGCGCTGGATGAGCAGGACACACGGCTGGAGGGGCGGGTGGACAAGTCCAGCTTTGATTTGTTCTGCACGCCCGAGATCAACCTTTTCGAGAAGACCCTGGACCGGATTCCGATCTCGAATCGTGTTTCCGAATTTCACATTGTCCCCGATCGCAACCGCGCGCTCGACTTCGAGGTGTACAAATTATCGTCCGTCACCGGCCACGGCGAGACGCCCGATCAGGAGCAGCAATTTCTGCCGTTCTATCAGGCCAAGGACACGGAACTTCAAGGCCGGGCGTTTTATGCCGTCAACCGCGTGCCCCGGCTGTATGGTGATCACGAGCGCCGGCCCCCCGGGGATCCATCGGCTTGGAAATACCGCTCCGATTACGGCGGGACGGATACGTTCATCTCAATTGTGGATGGGGACATGGCTCCGTGCCGGACGGATCTGCGGCAACTGGGAATCCGCGCGCTGTGTACCAACCGCCATTTGCCGATCCAGATGACCAAAGGCATCGGGCCAAAAGATTTTGAAATCGAGAAGGTCAGTGCGCCCATCGTCTCGACCCGCATCCTGAGCGGGCCGACGCGTCCGCACCCCAGCGTGGTGGTGTCGGGAGGTGCGGAGAATCAGCGTACGCCAACCGGACGGTTCGCGTGGCGGCTGATCAGCCATCTTTCCCTGAACTACATGTCGCTGCTGGATCGCGGTGCGGACACGGGTGCCGAAGCGTTGCGCGACATTCTCAAGTTGTACGTGGATCCGAGCGACCGGCAAAGCCTCAAGCAGATTGACGGGATCCGCAGTGTCCGCTCGCAGGCCATCACGCGCCGGGTGCAGACGGCCGGACCGATCACCTTTGCGCGCGGGCTGGAAATTACGCTGTTGCTGGACGAGTCGGCGTTTGAAGGGCAGGGAGTGTTCGTGCTGGGCGCGGTGATGGACGAATTTTTCGCCCGGTACGTCTCGTTGAATTCATTCACAGAAACCGTCTTGACGACAATCCAACGGAAGGAGGTTATGCGATGGCCAGCCCGGATCGGCAAACGGCAGATCGTCTGATCGCGGAACTTTCCGAAAACCCGCACGCGTATGATTTCTACGCGGCCGTACGGTTGTTGCAAAGCAATTTCTGCGAGCATGAACGCATCGGCTACTCGGCTTTGCCGGAGCAGGATCCGATTCGGTTCGCCCAAAATCCCGCGCTGGACTTTGCCTCTTCAACCATTGAGGCGATGCGACAAAAGGATCCGACTCGTCCGCCGGTCATGTATAGCCGGCACTTCGGCCTCTTCGGGCCGCACGGCCCGCTGCCGCTTTGCCTCACTGAATTTGCGCGGGACCGGATCCATCATCACGGCGATGCCACGTTCACGGCGTTCTGCAATATTTTCCACCATCGCATGACCTCGTTCTTTTTTCGTGCGTGGGCGGATGCGCAAAAGACGGTGGATTTTGACCGCACCCAGGACGAGCACTGGTCGCAGTACGTCGGCAGCCTGGTCGGACTGGGCATGGACAGCCTG
>JANYDP010000169.1 GCA_025363535.1 Verrucomicrobiota bacterium
AGCCCGTCTTGTGGGAGCGCTTGAACCGGCGCGTGGGTTTGTGTCTCGGCCTCGTCAACGGCGCGGCGTATTTTATTTTGCTGGTCGGCGCGGTTTTTCCTCTGAGTTATTGGACATATCAGATGGCCACGCCGGAATCCGATCCCAAGTCCGTGCGGCTGATCAACCGGCTAGGCGAAGACCTGCAAGGCTCCGGCATGTCCGGCGTGGCGCGGGCGCTGGACAAAAACCCGCCGGAATTTTACCAGGCGGCGGACGTGGTCGGGTTGATTTACCATCATCCGCTGCTGGAAGCCCGGCTGTCGCGCTATCCCGCCTTCTTGGGATTGGCCGAGCGGTCCGACTTTCAAGACCTGGGCAGTGACGCGGAATTTGCCGGGCTGCGCCTGAAGCAGGCGTCGGTGGCCGAGCTGCTGAACCATCCCAAGGTGCAGGCCATGGTGCAAAACCCCGACCTGCAAAAGACCATCAAGGACACGGTGCTGCCCAATCTCCAGGATTTGCAGGCGTTTTTGACAAACGGGGTCTCGCAAAAATTTGACGAGAAGATTCTCGGCCGGTGGGATTTTGATCTGAACGGTTCCGTTTTACTGATGCGCAAAGCCAAGCCGAACTTGCCGGCCACCGAGATGCGGAAGTGGAAAAACTGGCTGGCTTCAAATTTTTCCCGCGCCACGTTTGTGGCGACCGCAGAAAACCAGGCGTTCCTGAAAAACATGCCGCGTTTCACCGCCGGAGCGACCTCGGGCGACCTGCAGAAAATGGAAGGGCAGTGGAAAAGCAACGGGGCGAATTACGCGCTCACGCTGACGGCCGACGGCAAGGCGCTGGACATGACGGCGCATATTGCGGGCGACTTTATCACGATTTCAGGGCCGGGGATGGAAATTGTATTTGTCCGCGAGGATTGAGGCCGGCATCGAAAAAACTCCGGCCGGGTTCAGTGCAAGAGGGGTGCCTAAAATTTTTCTGACGATCTTCTCGGACGCACTCTTCAATTGCCACCCGGGAAACCAAAGCCAGAGCTGGCGGGTTGGGCGTTCAGTTGCGGCTGGTCGAACAGCGAGCGGAGCGAAGGTGAAACGGGATTGGTGCTGGAAACAAAGCGGTTGTTGTCCGGCGCTTGATTCATTGCCAGGTTGTCCATGCCGCCACCGGCCACAGGGTTCAGCCCGGCGTTGATGCCGTGCAAGGAACTGGCGGTGGAGTCGGCATCGTCGGAAAAAACAATCCCCGAAATGACCAGCGCGCAGACCGCCGCGCCAAATGCGCCGGTCAGCATGGGCTTGGTTTCAAACAGCGCCCAGAGCTTCCGCAGCCATGCTGGACCACTCTCGCCCTGCTCGCCGGCTTTGATGCGCGCGATGACCTGCCCTGAGAAATTGTGAAAGTAACCGGGCGGCGGCTGCTCGTGGCGCTTCAGGGTGAGCAACTTTTGCAACTGTTTAAATTGTTCGGAATCGGGATTCATACGACATCTCAATTTTATTATTTCAAATATCCTGCCAGCCGGCCCTGCAACTGTTGGCGCGCATAAAAAAGCCGCGACCGGACGGTGCCCACATTGCAGTCCATGATTTTGGCGATCTCTTCGTGCGACAAACCCTGAACGTCATGCAATGTCACAACCAATCTGTGTATTTCTGACAGTGTCAGCATGGCTTCGTTCAATTTTTCCTGCAGTTCGCTCAACGCGGCGTCGCGCCGGGGAGTTTTGTCCGAAACCAGGGCCACGAGGTCGGGGTTGTTCTCCGTGTTGAAGTCCAGATCGTTCAGGCTCATGTGTGAACGATTCTTGCGCTGCTTAAGAAAATTAAGGGTCTTGTTGACCGCGATCCGATAGACCCAGGTGTAGAAACTGGAGCCGCCCTTGAAAGACTTGAGCGCCTGGAAACCCTTGATGAAGGCTTCCTGGGCCAGATCATTGGCGTCTTCATGATTCGAGGTCATGTGATACAACGTCCGGTAAATTCGTTCCTGATAGCGTTGCACCAACTGGTCGTAAGCGGCAAGATCGCCGTGCCGGGCTTTTTTCACCAGTTCCTGTTCAGGCACCACGACATCGGTGGCAGCCGGGGCGGGTTCCGAATCCGGGGAGGTGGCGGGGGCGGTCATAATGGCCGTAGTCATTCAGATAAGAACACCCAGTTCGCTGGTTTGTCGCGCCAGATGCTCGGTTAATCCGAACAAACTGTCACGCCCCGGGGATTTTGGCAGGTTTTGCAGCCGGATCCGCGCTTTTTCAAGGTACTGGGCGATGACTTCCAGAGAGGGTGCCAGCGTGTCGTATTTGGCCAGCAATCCGGCGACCTGCGGCAGTGCGGCCGGCTGCCAGTTGTGGATCAACTCCTCCAACCGCAAGCGGTCGGTCGCGTTCGCGCGCTCCCACAGCAGCAGCACCGGCAAGGTCAGCTTGCCCTTGGCCAGATCCGTGCCGAGCGATTTTCCAGCCACGGATTCCGAACCAAACAAATCCACGCAATCGTCATACACCTGGTAGGCCGTGCCAAACGCGAGGCCGAACTGCCGGAATGTCGCGCGCTGCGGCGCGGGTGCCTCGCTGAGAAAGGCGGCCAACTCGCAGGACAGCGCAAACAATTCCGCCGTCTTCATCTCCAGCACGCGAAAATATTCACGGCCCGAAAAATTAAAATCCCGCCGGTGCTGCGTCTGTAAAATTTCCCCGGAACAAACCGTGTTCGTGGCCGTCGCCACCGCGCGACAGATTTCCGGCGAGGGAAAGCTGGCGGCCAGTTTCAGCGCCTGGGCAAAGAGGCAGTCGCCAAACAGCACGGCGATTTCATTCCCCCAGTTCGCCGCCAGCGTGGGCCGGCCGCGCCGGATGGCGCTTTCGTCCATGATGTCGTCATGCACCAACGTGGCCAGATGCACCATTTCGATGATGACGGCGACCGTGACGTGCGCGTCGTTTAATTCTCCCAGCGCGTTGGCGGTCAAGGCCACCAGGGCGGGGCGCAGGTGTTTGCCGCTGCTGTTCAACGTGTATTCCGCGTAAGGAATAAGGGCGGAATCAAACTCCTTCACCTGGCCGGCGAGCCGGCCATGCACGGCTTCCAGGAACGGCTCGACCGGCCCGACGATCTGCTTCCAGGAAATTATTTTCTGGGAGTTGGCGGAGTCGCTGGCAGGAGTCGGCACCACTTTGGATTCAGCAGCTAACATGCGCGCGCAATCTAAAGTTCGGTGCGGGCCAAGTCAAACCGAGAAACAGCCGCCGCGTCCCCGCCGGACAATGCTTTCGTCACCCGGTCGGCCACATTGCTGCCGGACACGATGGAGTCGCTTAGGGAAATGCCTTCACGAAAATGGCCCGCCAGAAAAAATCCGGGCGCTTTAGCCTCCAGGTCGTTCATCAAATCCTTGAAGCGTCCGTAGCCGACGTTGTATTGCGGAATCGCCTGCGGATAATAGACCGAATGCTTGAACACGGGCTGGCCGCGTACGCCCAGCAGCACGCGTAAATCTTCCGCTACCAGGGCATATAATTTTTCTGGCGGCAGGGAAGCAAGTTCTGGCTGGCGCTCGCCGCCGACGTAGCTGGTCAGGGTGTGAAAACCGGCGGGCGCGCGATTGGGAAACAGTGATGACGAAAAAATCGTGCCGAGGATTTTGAAACCCTCCACCCGGGGAATCAACATGCCGAAGCCCGCACACGAATGCGCCACGTCTTCCTTGCGAAAGCCGAGCACTACGCTGGCTACTGGCGGGCAGCGTATTTTCGAGAACACCGAAACATCCGGCAACGACGGGGCCGCTTCGATCTTCAACCGAGCGAGTCGTCCAGCCGTGCCGCAGAAAATGACGGCAGAGTGTTCGGCCATACCGGTTGGAAGTTCCAGCGTCCAGCCGTTGGCCGTCTTTGTCAGGCGCGTGACGGGCGTGTTGAGTTTTACTGCGTCGCCGAGGATTTCCCGCAGAGTGTCGGGCAAAACTTGCAATCCTTCATCGAAGGAAAATTTCGGCGCTCGATCCTTCGCCACTTCGCCGCGCTTCTTGCGTTCGCGCGCGCCAAAAATCTGGCCCTTGATCATCGAGCCGTATTTGTCTTCGAGCGCCTTGAGTTTTGGAAACGCATGCACGACCGAGAGCTTGTTGGGATCACCGGCGTAAATCCCGGCCACGAGCGCGTCAATCGCGTTATCGAGAAATTCCTGATTGAACCGGCGCGTGACGAATTGCCCGATACTTTCCTCCACGCCATCGCGACGCGGCGCGATGAAAGGTTCGCACAGCACGGCGAGCTTGGCCTTCCAGGTAAAGAGGTCGGTCGTGAAAAAGCCAAGTGGCTTGGCGGGCATTTCAATCGGGCGCTGATAGCGAACGACGTAGCGCGCTTCGGCTTTCGGATCGGGATCAAGCCGCCGTGCAGT
>JANYDP010000400.1 GCA_025363535.1 Verrucomicrobiota bacterium
AAGGATTTGAAGTTGTAAAATTTATGCCTCGGCGCGAACTCAAAAGTGGAAAGCAAGTCGCCGACTGGCTCGCTGAAGTCGGTGCAAGCTTGAAGTCGCCGGGCAACCTTACATTGATCGGCTCGGCGGCGTTGCTTTGGCACGCGCGCGAACGCGGCATCGTTTCCGATCTGCCCGAAGCAAGCATGGACGTTGACCCGGTCACCGACAGTGACGAAGTGGCGATGCTCTGCTACGAGGCACTCATCGGCAGCGAATTCGAGCGCACCCATGGCTGGCACGTCAATCTCATGCCGGCGACGGTGTTGAATGAATTGCCCGCCGATTGGCAAACGCGTGCGACGCAAAAGCAGATCGGAAAATTAAATCTCCTTGTTCCCGCACCCGCCGATTTGCTTGTGCCGAAGTTGAAACGCAACGAGCCACGCGACCGCGTCCATGCGGAATGGGCAAAGCGCGTTGGTTTACTCGGTTGATTCTCTGTGGTATTCTCGCGCCATGTTCGTGAACGGTATTCATCTCGAAGAATACGCCAAGCTGGAATACGGCCGGCTGCTCTGGCGCGTGCCGGCGTATCGCGAACGCCTGCTCCGCCACTGGCACGACTCGCGCCATCCTCATGCTGAACGCTTTGCCGAACGCGAAGCGGAAGTAACGCGCATTTTGGAAAGCGCGAAAGATTCCGATGCCGAGTTGGATGCCGAATTGCGTCAGCGCAATTCCAGCCTGCGCGCCGTCGTCAAAGAGATTCCGTCCGTCTTCGGTTCGTTTTTCTGAAATCCACCGGGCAACATGGACAACCCCGCCACATTCGCCGCCCACGTCACCAGCGCGAGCGAAGGCGCAGTGACGGATAAGGATTTGAAGTTGTGATAAGTGTTGAAACGCTTCGTGAGCTTCAGGCCGATTATGAGCCAATCCGCTTGGATGATTTGGCGCGACACGAAGAGCTTGAGCAATTACGGATTGAATTCTTAAAAAACTTTCCGCGCTCCAAAATACTTGGTTTGACACTTGATGAATATGTTCAAGGCAAAGGGAGTAAAGACAGTTTCTGCTATTGGGTAGAACGCAAGCTTACTGACCTTGGGCATATCCAAGGTGCGACTGCAGATAAGTTCGGAATTTATTACAGCAAGGAACAGAACGCTTACCGATTTGTAAAAAAGTATAACAGCGAAAGTGAAGCTTTGCGTGGCGTGCTGAACGAGATTTCTACTCTATTAAGTGCTGCTGAGAAAAATGACATGGAGTTGGTTAAAAGCGCCAGCGTTTCTCCCATGTTCAAGGGGAAGATTCTATTCCTCTATTTTCCAAAGACATTCATCAATATCTATTCCGAACGCCTGATCGACCATTTCCTCTTTAACTTGCGAATCAATCAGCCCGGCGATGAACTCGACTTGATTTCAAAGAGGGATTTGTTGATCAGCTTCAAAAATTCGGACGCTGTGATGAAAGATTGGAGCACTTATGAGTTTCACGATTTTTTGCATTGGGCTTGGCCTCCACCGCCACGCGATTCAAAAGTCGCTGGCATATTACGCGACTACATTGTTGATTTGCCCTTGCCCGAGCAAACTTCACCAGAATTTATTTCTTTAGACACTGGCAAAGTGTCCGGCAAATCCAAAGAGTCAACTATTGTTAAAACAGGGGTGGTGGATTTTGAGCAAAAGAACAAGAGAGCAAAAATTATCGGCAATCAGGGAGAAGACATTGTATTTTTAGCCGAAAAAATGGAGTTGCGACGAAACGGAAGAAATGACTTAGCACAAAAAGTAGAAGCTAAATGCAAATCCGACGATGGTGCAGGCTTTGACATTTTATCGTATGAATTGGACGGGACTCCAAAGCAAATCGAGGTCAAATCAACTTCAAGCAACCCGCCAGGTTCAAGTGCAAGCTTCAGGTTTTTCTTGTCGGCAAATGAGCACGAAAAATCTAAATCGTTGTCAAACTACCACCTTTACATTGTTTTCGCGGCAAAATCCAAAAACCCAAAAATTTGGCGAATAAAGAATCCGGCCAAACTAGAACCTGACTATTTGAATCTGCAGCCATCTGCTTTTGTTGCAACTTTGACAATCGCTTAACCGTTTTGAATCCCAACGGGATTCCATCCCTCAGCCCAGGGTTGGTCCGAGCCGGATTGGCAAGCGTTACCCCGAATCATCCGCCGGAAGGTCGTTTTTTAGCCGATATTCATAAAACCCCCGCATTTGCTGCATTTTCGATGGTTTTTGTGTTTTAGGAAATCGTTTAAGTGTTAAGGGAAACGATTTCCCAAGACACTTATCTCGTTTCCCATGATACTGGAATCGTTGCTCTATCAAGAGAAGTCGTTGGGGTGTCATGGGAAATGATTTCCCATGACACTTGTTTGGTTTCTCTTGATAGAAAAGTCGTTTACCTAGACACATAAATCGTCTTCTTATCGTGAAAAATGACTTTGCTGTCTTGGGAAGTCGTTCGTGTGTTTATTTAGGGAAATGATTACCCAAGACACCTGATCGTGGTGCGGAGAATGCGAGATTACGGAACGCGGGCTGGCCACCCTGTTTTCGCCCAGCGCCGTCGGCGCGACCTATCGCGGGTGATGCCGCTCCTACGGAGCTTGAATCCATTTTGAATCTTCCAACTACAAATATGCCGCGCCCACGGCGCTGGCGGTTTTGAATTCCAACGGGATTCCATCCCTCAGCCCGGGGCAAAAACAGTCGCAATCAGGTTTTTTGCTCCGCAAATCGGTTTTTAGGCGTCGCAACCCGTCCGCAGGCCGTCGCAAGTCGAAAAATGGCCGTCGCAGCCCGGTTTTGGCCGTCACAAGTCGTCCGTGACCCGTCGCAACCCGAAAAACAGGCGTCGCAAGTCGTCCGCACCCCGTCGCAAGTCGTCCGCACGGCATCGCAAGTCGTCCGCACGGCGTCGCAGATCAAAAGCAGCCCGCGCAACCCGGCCGAAGTGTGTCGCAACTCGTTCCCCCCGGCCCTTCCGGGTTGATCTGAGGGGTTCGTCACGCATGTAGGTCTTGATTGCCCGCCGCAAATCGCCAACCCTTCACGGATGTTGAACGTGCTCGACCAATTCAAACTCACCGGCAAAACCGCCCTCGTCACTGGTTGCAAACGCGGCATCGGCAAAGCCATCGCGCTCGGCCTGGCGGAAGCCGGCGCGGACATCATCGGCGTCAGCGCGACGTTGAAGCCGGACAGCGAGGTGGAAAAAGAGGTGCGGGCGCGGGGCCGTTCGTTCACAAGTTACGCGGCGGATTTTTCCAGCCGACCCTCGCTGTATGCTTTCATCGCGCAGGTGAAAAAGGATTTTTCCAAGATAGACATTCTTATCAACAACGCCGGGACGATTCTCCGCCAGCCCGCCGCCGAACATTCCGATGAGATGTGGGACAAGGTCATCGAGACGAATCTCAACGCGCAGTTCATCCTGACGCGCGAGATCGGCAGGGACATGGTCGCGCGCGGCTCGGGGAAAATTGTTTTTACCGCGTCGCTGCTCACCTTTCAGGGCGGCGTCACCGTGCCCGGCTACGCGGCGAGCAAGGGTGGCATCGGCTCGCTGGTGAAGGCGTTCGCCAACGAGTGGGCGGGCAAGGGCGTGAATGTGAACGCCATCGCGCCCGGCTACATCAGCACGGACAACACCGAGGCGTTGCGCAACGATCCGGTTCGCAGCCAGCAGATTCTCGCGCGCATCCCGGCGGGGCGCTGGGGCGACGTGGCAGACTTTCAAGGCGCGGCGGTCTATCTCGCGTCGGCAGCGTCGGCGTATGTTCACGGCACGGTGCTGCTGGTGGACGGCGGCTGGATGGGGCGTTGAACGAGGTTGTCCACGGTGGCATGCTCAAACTTGAATCCTCGCGCTTCCGCGATGAATCGCCGAGATACACATCTGTTTCCTGAGCGAGTCTGACGGAACCGTAGAAATAAAAAAGCCGACCCGCGCGGGTCGGCTGAAGTTTTTTTAGAGCGAATTAACGGCGGAGTTTCCGACGAACCAAACACGCCGCCGCGCCGAGAAGCGCGAGGGTGGCCGCACCGGGTTCCGGCACGGTTACTGTAAATGCCTGGATGCCTTGGTTGGAACTCATCGCGTAGAGCGTTTCAGTGACCGAGCCATCGCCATTCACGGTCACGTCGCCCCAGGCGAGTTCGCCAGTGCCGTTGCCATTGGCCGTGAGCGTTCCTGACGTATTGTTGCCGCTGGCCAGCCAGATGGGATTCGCCGGATCGGTCGCATCGTAAATGCTCACATGGGAATCGCCAACGCTTTGAACCGCGAGCAGCGCTTTGCCGCCCAACACGGTATAGGCCAGCATGCGGTCGGCGGTGGCACCCGAAGGATCAGGAATGGCCGGACTGGGTGGTCAGGTTGCCGACATAGACGGCACCGTCGCTGCCGACGCCGATATTGTTGACGGTAAACGTGCCGCCGGAAACGCCGGTGTTGTTCAACCCGCCGAGATCCGCACCGGTCAGCGGATTCAGAATGCGCACATTGGCCGTGGTTCCCGCGATGCTGGCGTGCGAAACCAGATAGACATGCCCGTTGCCGTAGCCCAGTCCGCGCTCGTTGTTCCCGGTGCCGAGATAGGCGTAACCACCTTCGCCAGGTGCCAGCCAGCCGTCCCCGCCGCCAAAACTGCTGAGTGCGGAAAGTGCGACCTGGGCTTGGGCGGGGGACAAATGGGTGAGCAGACTGATGACTCCTAAAACGAGAACTGATTTTTTCATAAGCTGTTTGCTGTAGGTTATGATCTAATTGCTGGGTTCGCATGGAGCTATAGAAAACCACCAAGTAATCAATTAAAAAAACCGCTGAATTGAATTATTTGCCAGACAATTCACCAAGTCTCCTCGCTGGCGGCGCGACAAAACAACGGGGCACCTCAGGAAGTTTCCGCAATGCCGCGCGTCCTGACCAGCAGCCGTTCGTCAATGGCCGCCGGATCCAGACTCCAGCGCGCGGCCAGCAACGGAACTTTCTCGGTGTTCAGCGCCACTATGTCCATCTGGCCGAACGCAATTCGTTCCGGCCCCTCGAAGTAACGAAAACACTTCAAACCCAGCTCCAGTTCCGCCCGTGTTTTCACCCCTTGATTCCACAACGTCTGACCGGCCCAGGCATAGGCCCGCACCACGCGGCCCGCCTCGAGCATCGCCCAAGCATGGTGGCCCAGCACCCGGTTCGCCGCGAAGTATTGCACATGACCCAGCTTGCGACTCAGCTCGAGCAGGAATTTGAAAGTGACATCCACATCATCCCCCGCATCCGGCAGGCCGGAGCCGACGACGAGAATCCAGCCGTTGACAGGCGCCGCGATGAACAACTTTTGTTCGCGGACGATGCCCTCCATCCAGGTGCAGGGTTGGGGGTTGGTCAAACCCAACGCGGTTTGGACGACGGGCAAGTTGCGGCTGCGAATGGCCAACCACGCGGCCGGACGATGTTGAAACACCACTTGGGAAAACCGGCTTCCGGGGGGAAGGTAAAGGCTGGGAACACCCAGCGGGGGATTGAAGACAAGCCCGCGTTTCCGCCAATGCAGGACGAACACCACCATCACCGCCGCCCCGCCCAGAACGCCCCCGACGAGGATCAACAACACAACCGGAATTAGATTCGGGTCATTCACTGAAGGCGAATTTACTCAAGCGCCCGGGTTGTTCAATCGGAAATTATTTTTCCGCCGGCAAAAATCACGGCCCGGACAAGGCCACGCGAAAACCGATGGTGTTAACAACCGCGCCCGGACTCGTGCTGTTGCGCCGGGCGGACCGGCAAAAATCCCCCTGACTGTTAAAAGCACCACCGCGAAAAACCCGGGCCGTGCCGGTGCCCGGGCCTTGCGGATCACTCACGCTGTTCGTGGAATAATTGCCCGACCAGTCCGCACACCACTCCCAGACGTTGCCCGCCATGTCATAAAGCCCGCGCGCGTTTGGCGCGTAACTGCCGACCGCGCTGGGACGGTTCAAAAAAAATCCGCCGGAACTATTGGTCAAACCCACCCCACCGACATACTCGTACTGCACATTGAAATTCGCCATGCCGTAGAGAAGATTTGTGCCCGTGTAAAACGGAGTCGTGGTGCCGACGCGGCAGGCGTATTCCCACTCGGCCTCGGTGGGCAGGCGATAACTCCAGTTCGCCAAAATTCTTCCCGCCGTCCGCTCCTGTTGCGTGTACTTCGCACAATAATTCGTCGCGTCCGACCATGACACCTGCTCCACCGGCCGGTTCGTGTCCGCCGCGAAACCGTTGGCGGGCGTGTAATAACTGGGGTTCGTACTCATCAGCGTCAGATAATTTCCCTGCGTCACCGGATATTTGGCGAGGTAGAAACTTTTGGTCAACGTCACGACGTGCTGCGTTTCGGTCAGGTTGCGGAGCAGTTCATTCGTCGGGCTGCCCATCGTGAAGGTGCCGGCGGGAATCCACGCCGCGTTGGTGGGCGCGATCACCGCCACGCGATAAAACCGCTGCTGATTCGTGGCGCGCGCCGGGTCGGCCACCGACGACGGGCTGCCCGCCAGCGAGAAATTCGACAGGGTCAGCCAGACAGTGCCGCCCGCCAAATTGGTCGCAAACTGAAGCGCGCACGGACTGCCAGCATCGCCGGCGACCTGGATCAAAGCCACGCCACCGGTGACTTGCAACGACAACCCCGGTGGGGATTGGGCGCGCGCCGGGAGGCCGAGGAGGACGTGAAGCAGACAAAAAACCACTGCGGGCAGCGAAAACAAATTGCGGCGAGTCATGCCAGCATTATTGGCACATTCCCCGCCGCGAGACAAGCCCGCTCTGCCGGCATTCCGCCGCCAACCACGCCAGGTAACGGCCGTTGCCCGCGCTGAGATTCACGACCACGAACTCCGGCGTGTCGTACGGATGCAGTTTGACGACGAGTTTTTCCAAAGCCGCCAACCGCCCGGTCGTAGTCTTGAAAATCATCAGCACCTCCGCGCCGCACTCGATTTTTCCCTGCCACCAATAATGCGATTCGATCTTCGGCACCAGATTCGCGCAGGCGACAAGCCGTTCCGCCAGTGCGGAACGGGCCAGCTTGCGCGCGGTCTTCAAATCCGGCGCGATCACCAGGACTATTTTACAGCGGGCTTTCGGTTTCATGGATTACCAAATGGCCCGGCTTCGGAACCCTCGCCAGTTTTTGCAGGCGGCCGAAGGTTGCCACGCCGGAAATGTTTGTTAAAGTCCGGCCAACCAATATGAAAAACCGCTGGCTGTCCATTCTTCTTTGCGCGCTCACCCTTGCCGCCACCCGCACGTTCGCGCAGCCGGTGGCGGGCGAACGAACCGTCTTCAATGTCCGCAGTTTCGGCGCCATCGGCGACGGAAAAAATCTCGACAGCCCCGCGATTGACCGTGCGATCCAGGCCGCCGCGCAGGCCGGCGGCGGCACGGTGTTTGTTCCCGCCGGCACGTATTTGAGCGGCAGCATTCACCTGACGAACAACCTGAATTTATTTCTGGACGCCGGAGCAACCATTCTCGGCGCGCCGCAAAAGCTGAACGCGTACGATTTCACCGAATCGTGGACGAACAATCCGTACCAGGACGGTGGCCATTGCTATTTTCACAACAGCCTCATCTGGGGTGAAAATCTGACGAATGTTTTCATCAGCGGCCACGGCACGATCAACGGCGGCGGCCTGGTGCGCGCCGACCAGTTGCTCAACAAAATGTGCGACTTCGCCAGCGAGCTGAACAACATCTCCACCCACGGCGCAGAAATGACCAACGGTGCCGTCCGGCTCGGCAACAAAGCCATCGCGCTCAAGCTCTGCAAAAATGTTTTGATCCGCGACGTCACAATTGTTCACGGTGGCCACTTCGCCATCCTCGTCACCGGCTGCGACAACCTCACAGTGGACAACGTGACGATGGACACCGACCGGGACGGCATTGACATTGATTGCTGCCGCAACACGATGGTCTCCAACTGCCGCATCAATTCGCCCAATGACGACGGCCTTTGTCCGAAGAGCACCTACGCCCTCGGCGAAATTCGCCTGACGGAAAACCTCACCATCGTCAACTGCCAAGTCTCCGGATTTTTGGAAGGCACGTTGCTGGATGGCACGATGAAACCCAAGCCGGGCGGCTACGGGCGGATCAAGTTCGGCACCGAATCCAGCGGCGGCTTCCGCAACTGCACCGTGGCCAACTGCACGTTCCGCAGTTGTCGGGGACTCGCGCTCGAAGAAGTGGACGGCGGCATTCTCGAAAACATCACCGTCAACAATCTCACGATGATGGACGTGCCGGACTACGCGATTTATCTGACCACCGGCCAACGCAACCGCACGCCGGGCGTGACGACCAATAGCCGGATGCGAAACATTTTGATTTCAAATGTCATTGCCGATGGCGTGGGCAAAATGAGCGGCATCCAGATCATGGGCCTGCCGGAGCAGCCGATTGAAAACGTGCGGCTCGAAAACATCCGGCTCACGAGCACAGGCGGCGGCACGGGGGCGGATGCGGCTGTCATTCCCCGGGAACTTGGCACCGGTTACCCCGAACCCGGCAGGATCGGCATCCTGCCGGCCTACGGGGTTTTCGCGCGGCACGTTCGCGGACTGGAACTGGCCAACATCAACGTGCGTTTTGACACGGAGGATTTGCGCCCGGCCCTCGCCTGCGTGGATGTGGACGGTTTGGAAATTGACAACTTCAAGGCACAACTCGCGCCGAACGTGGCCGCCGCCAGATTCAATGCCGTCAAGGCTGTCACCCTCCGCAATTCGCCGGGATTGGAGGGAATTGTCCCGAGCGAAAAATAGCCGGGGAGATTTGGCCGACGACGCGACCACCCGAAACCAAACCCGTCAGCGCGCCAGCGCAGCGGCGTAACGGCTGATGCGCAGCGTCTCTTCCTTGAGTCCGAGCTGGCGGTAGATCTGGTGGAGATTGTTGCAGTTCCGCGCCAGGATGCGGCGCGCACTGGCCGGCGTCAGCGTCTCGGCCCGCGCTTCCTCGGTCAGATGCGCGAGAAACTGGACGCAATCCGCCCGAGACATGGTTTTGCCGCGATTGAACGCGTCGAGGAATAATTCCTCAGCCACGGATTTGTAACGGCAGACAAAATGTCCCGGAAGCCCAATACCGCCGACTGGCAGCCATAAGCGCTGGGCCAGCAAAATGTAAAGCAGACTGAGCGTGATCGGATTGCCCATCCGCCGATCCATGACGCGATTGAGGTAGCTGTTCTGGGGATCGTAGTAGGCCACTTCATTGCCCGCAAAACCAAGTTCCTCGAATAGATATTTATTGATGACCTCAAGGGTTTTTTGACCGTCGGCGCTGGGGTCAAGCCGCTCGCGCAGTTCCGCCGCGTAGCCATCCAGCATCGCCCGGTACGCTTCCACATTGATGTCGGGATAATTCGTCCGCGCCAGCAGCCAGACGCCGGCCTCAAGGTCAAGATCCTCGCCGGGCTGCTGGCAGAACGAGAGGAACTGCGTGTCGGCATCGGCCTGCGCAAAGTGCCGGACAATTTCCCGAGAACGCCGGCGCAGCACGGGATTGGCGCTCAAAACGTGGGGTCGCAGCCATTCACTCGCCTCCGGGCCGCAGGAAAGAATCTTCTTTTGCACCGTCAGATAGACGACGGGATCCTCATCCGTCAACAGGTTGACCAAGGCCGCCCGCTCACCTTCGGTGGGCTTATTCGGCGGACAAATGGGCGTCGGCGAATTCATACGAATGACTGTTGTATTGAAACAAACTCCGGCGAGAATTTCAATGAAGAAATCGCCGGCGGCGCGAATTATTTTGAATTCCAGGAGTTTTCCGGAGGGTTCTGCGGTGCAACGGCGGCGACTCCGGATGTCGTCGCTCAAACCAGCGCCTCCAACCTTGGACGCGTAAAACGTGAGGCGTGAAACGTGAACCATGATTTTTGGCGAGTGCCTTCCTGCGTTTTTCACGTTTCACGCCTCACACCCGCTTTTCGACTCGCCTTCGCTCCCCGTCCCAGCCGACACTTCGCGCATGTCTCTGCCACCGGATTACCACATGCACACGCCGCTCTGCCGCCACGCCGCTGGCGAACCGGTGGATTACGCCCGCCGCGCTTTGGAAATCGGTTTGACCGAGATCGGTTTTTCCGATCACTCGCCGATGCGCCGCGATGACTTCGACGACTGGCGGATGCGCAACGACCAACTCGACGAATACGTGGAAAAAGTTCGTCGCGCCCAAAAAGAATTTCCTCAGCTCACCATCCGTCTCGCGCTTGAAGTGGATTACTTACCCGGCCACGCGGACTGGATTCGCGAACTCGCCGCGCGGCATCCGTGGGACTATCTCATCGGCTCGGTGCATTACGTTTCCGACTCGTGGGCAGTTGACAATCCGCACAAACTTTCCGAATGGAAGCACCGCGACGCCTTTGAAGTTTGGACCACTTACTTTGAACGGCTGACACTGGCCGCTGAAACCGGCTTGTTTGAAATCATCGGCCACGCGGATTTGCCAAAAAAATTTGGCCATCGCCCGACGCGCGATTGCACACCGCTCCACGAGAAATTCCTCACCGCCGCGAAGCAGCACGATTGCGCCCTCGAACTCAACACCGCCGGGCTGCGCAAGGATTGCCGCGAGATTTATCCGAGCCGCGAAATTCTCCAACTCGCGTTTGAGAAAAACGTGCCGATCACCTTCGGCTCAGATGCTCATGCGCCCGATGAAGTCGGAATGAATTTCTCCGAAGCCATCCAGCTCGCGTGCTCGGTCGGTTACACGCAAACCTGCCGGTTTGAAAAACGGCAGCGGCGCAGCGTGAGTTTGTGATGGTGGCTGATGGTGGATTTTTCCATTGCAGAGCGCGGCTGTGTCGCAGACCAGGCGCAGCGATTTCAACTTTCTGCGGCTGACGCTTCGCGCACAGCCGCGCTCCAGCAATAGCAACTCAGTAAAGCGAGAGGGCAACCCAGAACACAATTTCGCGCGCTGTGTTGGGAAAATAGGGAGCGGTGGTGCTGCTTTCTTCGGGAATCAGCAAAGAGGCCAGATAACGCGCCATCGAAGGAGTGGTAATCGCTTCTCCCAGGTTCCAGCTTGCTCCCCGGCTGTCGAAGGGATTGAGAATGTAAACATTCTCATCCGTGGGTTTGAGGCCCAATTTGGCCAGCCGCTGAACCATGTCTCCTTTGGCGTCGAAGACGATGAGCTGTTCGGGGTTTGAGCGGGCCGAAGAAAATCGCGGCGCGATGGATTGAAGAAAAAGCTGGATGGATTTGGTCTTGCCACTTCCGACCGTGCCACAGACCAGCAGATGCTTTACCGCCTCGCTTGCGGGCAGATTGTTCATCGCCCAAAAGATCGTGTCGGAATTATAGTCAACCGCCGAGGGCGGCGTTATGTCCGGCTCGGGGTTGTCCCCGTCCAGAAACGATTTCCAAAATGAGTCTGGTTTTTTGTCCCTCATCCCTTTGTCCCATCAGCCGCGTTTTGCCGTTCTACCTTGTTCTGCCGTCGGATCAAAAACATTTTCTGGCTCTGAAAAGAAAGTTGCCATGCCGTTCCAGACCGGGAATATGTAAACGAGGAAAATAAAAAAACCAAACCAAGAGACGACAAACAGCATGGCCAGCATCCACGCGCGCTGTTTCCAATTCATCATCAAGACTTGCAGGAAGAGCAGGGCAGAGAGAAAATTAAAGACGAGGCCAATTTTCTCGACCGGCTTTCGTTGAGTCATGAACCGGGCCAGAAAACGACGCGGCACAATCCAGAACAGGAAAAAGCAGAAGACCGCCAGATACACAATGGAGAGAGCGGCGTAGAGAAACCACTCAGCGCCGGACTTTTCGCAATAGCCAAGAATCAGCCAAAACAGAATCGCACTGACAACCACGTAGCCGATCCGAAACACGCGCTTCGTTTGCGGTGAGGCGTTGGTGATGTTTTCATCCCACCTTTTCCGCAAAGGCCGCAGAATCGGTAGCAGCGCGGCGGACACGGTGAATTTGCACCCGCATTTTATGCAATAGCCCGGCTTGACTGCCGCCGCCTCTTTGCAAACCGGGCATTCAACCGCGATGGCCCGGGTGAACATGGCTTTTAACGAATCCCAAAGCCGTTTGAACAAAGCGCCGGGGTGCAGCGGTTCCTTGCAGGTCGGGCAAATTTTGTCGCCCGCGCTGACATCCTTGTCACAAGTTGGACAGCGAAATTTCATGCATGTTGTTTCAATCGCAATGTAGTTGTAGCCCTAAAAGGCCCAAACTTGTCAAATGCTAAAACGCTGCTTCGCCGCAATTATGTGGTGCTTATTGAATTTGGCAAAAACAAAGCTGGAAAATAATCCTGCACGAACGGAGTTTTTTGGCGGCTGATGAAATCGCAAGCAATTGAGAAGGCGGCGGTGCCCGTAATCACCGCCTCCCGCGCTTTCGCAATAAAAAAACCAAAATGTCGCCGTTTTATCTCGGCTTCATATTTTGATCCACCCATTGACTCGCTTCAGCGGGCGTGACTTTTCCGGCATTGGCAAGCAACACCTCCGCCACGAGCGAAAGCTCCTCGCGAAGTTCTAACATCTGGCGTTGGAGCGATTGGAGTTTTTCGCCGAGCGGCTCCGCACCGCCAGTCACCTCCAAGGATTTCAAAACCAGATCATGCGCCATCTGATGAGGGCTTCTCCCCTCTTCGGATGCTCGTTCGGCCAAGTCTGCGGCCTCGTCCTCACTGAGACGAAAGCTGATGACTTCTGGAACTGCTTGGGCGGGAGTGAAAGACTCCCGCCGTTTCTTAACATCACTTTTGGATTTCATATTTTACGATGCTGCGGAAATCGCTGCTGATTGCGGCAGCTCTGAAATTTTGGCGGCAGGCATCGGAACAATTTTCCGTTCATTCTGGATGCGTTCAAAGTCTTCAAGGGCAGGAATTTTCACTTGCGCCCCTTTCGCGTAATGCCGATGCACGGCGGCAGAGCTATGGCCCAATGCTGCTTGCGCATATCGTTCCGGGTAGCCCAATTCAAACGCGCGTTCGGCCCAGGCATAGCGATAGGAATGAAGGCTGACGCCCGTGATTTGATGTTTTTTGCAACGATCAGTAAATCGCGTGGCTCGATCCGCTGATTTGAGTTTGGAGAGGTGGGGAAAAAGGAAACCACTGCTCGGCAGTTTTTTCAAAATGTCGGCCATGCCATCACCAAATTTCTGCATGGCCAACGTGCCGGTCTTTCGTCGCGAATAAGAAAGGATGCGATTTTCCCAATCAACATTGTCCGCTCTTAGCGAGGCCAAGTCCACCTGTGCCGCTCCAACGTGCCACAACAGTTCAAGAAATAAGCGCCACTCGTCATTTTTCTCGGCGGCAACCAGCGTGTTGGCCTCTAGCACCGTGATGGCTCGTCGTGGTTGGAATTTGATTTTGGGCCATCGTTTGTAGGAGATAATCGGCCAAGGAAGCCAGCCCAATCCCAGCGCGTAGGCGTGAAGCCGTTGCATGAACATGTTCGTCGAGACGGTGCCGCCCTCAATCACTTTTAGAATGGTTTCGGCGCGCGTCTCGACAACGACCAGGTGCTTGAGATCGTCGAAGGGCTTTTCTGCAAAAGCACTTTCATACCGTGCCTTGGTTGACTTTGCGCTTCGCTCCTTTGAGCGAATCACCACGTCGATCACTTGTTGCCAAGTCCTTTTGCAGATGTCGGCATCACCGCCGACCAGATAGCTACTGCATTGGGAGAGGCTGGTTTCAAATGTCTCATCATTGATCTCGACCCGTCCGCAGGTTCCACCAAAATATTTGGAATTCCCCCGGAAGGATTTCTCGGAACGCTTGAACTGCTTACCACTGAGGAATCACCACAATCCCTGGCCATCGGTGCCGACGAACATCTGCCGCTCAACGTCTCTTTGATCCCGGCGCGCACCGAACTCAGTGAATTGGACAAAATTTTGTCCAAGTATGTTGACCGAACCTGTTTGCTGGACCGGGCGCTGAAACTTGCCCGACCCGACTATGATTTCATTTTGCTCGACACACCGCCCAACGCAGGATTGTTGACCACCGTGGCCGCATATTCGGCGGCGGAGTGGTTTTTGCTTTCTTCTCTGCCGCATCCGCTTTCGGTGGGCGGCTTGAATGAAGCGTTGAAGGACATCGCCGACGTGCGCGCCCGGAGAAATTCACAACTGGAAATTTTGGGCGTTGTCATCACGGCCGTGGATGCCCGCAGCAAACTTTGGTGCGAGGTAGCCGATC
>JANYDP010000201.1 GCA_025363535.1 Verrucomicrobiota bacterium
CTGGTGACCGTGGCGGGAGGTGCCATTCTTGACGCTGTTCGCGGTGTGACAGTGGGGGCAGTTCATGCCCCACCTTATCCATTGCCATCAGTTGCATCAATACCTATTTAGCAATCCCAACAGGTTGAGCGTGCGGCGGTCGGGGTGGAAGGATTCGGCGAAGTCTCCGTGAATGTGATCCGCACTGATCCGGTAGCCCAGCCCCCACACGATGTGATTCCGGTTGCGCCAGATGAAGGAATGCTGCGCTTCAATATCAAACGTGTCGCGTCGTTCGGAGGGCAGGTTGCTTTCGCGTTCCGTGTGGTCGTAGAAAGTCTGCACCTTGATTTCGGAATCGTCGGGGAGAGCGTCCGTCCAACGTGCCAGGATGTTCGCGCCGGTGACATCGGAGTGGAGGGTCAGGGCGTTCTGGTAGGGCGCGTCCGGGGTCGGCTCGGTGAGCGACTGGCTTTCTTTGCCTTGATAATACTCGCCTTGCAAGGTGACCAGGCTCTGGGCGGTGGCTTCCCAGTCCGCCCGAAATCCGGTGTGGGCCATCCACCAGTCGTCGCTGGCCCCTGTTCCATTCGGCAGCGCCAGGCTGTCGGGATCCGTATATTTTGCGAACACGCGCACCCAGGCTTGCTCGCCCAGCTTTTCTCCGTAACGCACTTCGCCAAAGCCGCGTTCGGTGGAGCCGCCGCCGCCGGCCACCAGCAGGCCCTGGGTTTCTTTGGCGCTCTTGGTGATGAGGTTGATCACGCCGTTGACGGCGTTGGCACCCCAGAGGGTTGCGCCGGGTCCGCGAATGATTTCGATGCGATCCACGTCTTCAAACAGCGGGTCGAGGGCATCCCAATAAACCCCGGAGGACAGCGGACTGTAAACGCTCCGGCCGTCATTCAACACCAGCAGTTTGTTGGCGTACTCGCCGTTGAAGCCCCGCGAACTGACCGCCCAGGTGTGGGAATTGACCTGGCCCACATCCAGGCCGGGCACCGTGCGCAGCGAGTCGGCGATGGTGGCGAATCCATTGCGGCGCAGCTCCTCGTTGCTGACGACATAAATTGCCGCACCCGCCTCGAACCGCGATTCCGGCTGCTTGGAAACGGACGTGACGCGCACGCGCATGAGCTGCTCCAAATCCAGTTCGCACAGATCCGGCTCGCGACTGGTGGCCGCGCGTCCGCCTAGGCAGCACCCCAGCAAGATTATCCCGGTGATTTTAACCCACATAATTTGCAATGTTATTTTGATTTTGAACGGTGGACGGCTCAAGCCCGCCGGCTGAACGGCACGAGCGCGTAATCCTTGATGACGATTTTTCCAAACTTGCGGATGAACAACAGCATCAGCCCCTGAAATGTGGTGGCGGTCGTCAGATACCCGAGCAGCTCGCTGAGGGGAATGCCCGCGCCGCGGTAGGTGACAAAGAACGGGAAGGTGTTGGCGCGCTCGTAAATCCAGTCGTGATTCCAGCAGCAGTGGAAAAATTCCCAGGCGGGCATGAACATTCCCGCCATGCCCACGGCCCAGAGCCAGAAGGCCGGCGACTGCGTGTAGTCCCGGTAGTTCCGGCTGATGACGTAAGACGCCAGCGTGATCGCGTACCCGGCCCCGGCCAGCCAGTAGAGGTAGTCGGTGACATTGGGGTTGGGAAAAATAAAATAGATCGCCACAAACGCGCTCACCACGACGGTGATCACAATCGGAAACACCCAGCGCAACTTGGGATGCTTTTGCTCGAACCAGTGGTCCGGCAGCAGATGCGAAAAAAGTGAAAACAGCGTCACTTGAAAAAAACAAAATAGCGGATAAAAGGCGTATTCCATCGCTGGCATTTCGCTGCCCAACCAGAGGTGACGCGTCCAATGCCACCAGCCTTCGCCGCCTTTCGTGATCCAGATCACATAACCATCGTGCGGCCGGTAATGCCAGGAGCCGGATTCCACGGCCTTGTTCTGCGCCCACACGCTGACGGGGATGAAGCACGACATCACCATGAACGTCATGCACCAGGTGAAGCGCGCCGAATAATACGGCCAGGCAAAAAGAATTCCGCCCACCATGTAAACCAGCGCCGCCCCTTCGTAAGTGTCGCCGCGCCGGTACAGCCAGACGCCGATGGCCGCGCTGATGAACACCAGAATCAGGCTGAGGGGCGTGGTGAGACTCAGCCGGCTCCCGGGCCAGAGCGGTTGGTTAAGGCTTTTTATCATGGAAAAAAGATTTGGCCATGCGGGACGCAATGCCGGGATTGCGGCGCAGCAATTCGGTTTCGTGCTCGCGGCCTTTTTTCCCCTTGGGCCGCGTCAGGATGTGCGTCGGCTGGTGCAGGCCCACCCAGCGCTCCTCGGTTTTGTACGTGTCCCCGTTTTCATCCACCACGTAGATGATGTCGTAGAACGCCAGCGTGGACCACAGGTAGAGATAATAAAACAACGGGATCACGCCGACGATCCACAGAAATTCGCAGATGGGAATGGTGTGGCCGGTGAACCAGCCGAAGATCGGCACCTTGATGATGAACAAATCGCGTCCGGGCGGAAAGGTCCAGACGAAGAGAATGTCGGCGATCCATTCAAAGGCGAGGCCCAGGATCAAAAACAGCACGGCCGAGACATAGAAGAAAAACCGCCAGGTGGCAAATCGCAGGATCACGCGGTAGCGTACGGCCAAGAGGATCAGGATCGCGTAAAATGGCGTGAGTGCTGCCACGTACGACCACCGGCCAAACCAGTCTATCCGCAGCGGCGCGTTCGGCTCCGCTGCCGGAACGAAATCATTCGTGCCCACGGCGAAACCCGCAGTTGAAAAAAAACGATCCATGCCAGCGCTCCAAGCAAGCAGAGGGTGTGACGATTCATTGGATTGTGTTTTGGGATCATGGCTCGCGCCAAGAAATACATGCTGTCGTCTTTTGAGCCAAGTGGAATAGTGCGCGGCGCGGGCCGACCGCCGGTCAAAAATCCCGGGGCCGGAGGGGCGTTCCGGCGTTCCGGTACGGGTTCGGATTTTTTTTCACCCCTGCCGCCGCCCCGAGGTCAATCACCTGGCCCGTTAATTTTTCCAGATCCTTCGCGTTGATGCGTAGGGTGGCCAGGGCGGACGGGTCGAAGGTG
>JANYDP010000205.1 GCA_025363535.1 Verrucomicrobiota bacterium
TGATGCAGTTGATGGACAAGCTCGCCGGCACGAGTTTTTTCCTCCCGACCGGTCTGGCGATTGGCGGCAACCTCGCCAACATCAGCGGCGGCGGCAGTCCATTGCTGTGGCAGCATCTGTTCTGGTTCCTCGGCCATCCCGAAGTTTACGTTTTGATTCTGCCGGCGATGGGCATCGTGGCGGAAATCATCGCGAACAATACGCGCAAGCCGATCTGGGGCTACAAGTCACTCGTTTATTCAGCCTTCGCGGTGGGTTTTCTCTCCTTCATCGTCTGGGCGCATCACATGTATATGACCGGCATGGGCCAGAAGGTGGCGACATTCTTCCAGACGACGACGATGATCATCTCGGTTCCGTCCGTGATCATCCTGACCTGCTTGTTCATCTCGCTGTGGGGCGGTTCGATCCGTTTCAACACGCCGATGTTGTTCGTGATGGCGTTCCTGCCGATGTTCGGCATCGGTGGTCTGACCGGTTTGCCGCTGGGTCTGAGCTATGCGGATTTGCATTTGCACGACACTTACTACGTCATCGCGCACTTCCATTACGTCGTTGCGCCGGGGACGATTTTCGCTTTGTTTGCGGGGGTTTATTATTGGTATCCCAAGGCGACCGGACGCATGATGAGCGAGTTCTGGGGCAAAGTGCATTTCTGGCTGTCGTTGATTTTCATGAACCTGATTTTCCAGCCGATGTTCGCTCAGGGTATGCAGGGCATGATCCGGCGCATGGCGGATGGCGGTGCGAATTACTCGGCGGCGGTCATCAGCAAGACCGGCGCAGTGGGTGGTTTGAGTGATTCGGTCATGCACCTGAACACAATGATCTTCTGGTCGGCCATTGGCCTGGGCGTGGCGCAGATTCCTTTCATTATCAATTTCTTTGGCAGCATCAAATTCGGCAAGCGCGTCACCTCCGACAATCCGTGGAATGCGACGACGCTCGAATGGCAGACGCCCACGCCGCCGCCGCACGGCAACTTCGCCAAAGAGCCGATCGTCTATCGCGGCCCTTACGAATACAGCGTCCCGGGCCACAAGACCGATTTCACCCCGCAGAACGAACCGGGAAAGTAAAAACCAAAAGCTGAAAAACTGAAATCCTTCATGCGCGAATTCAAAACCAATTCACAGCACCCGATGGAAATTCATTTTCAGCAAGCCAGCTTTCAGCATTTCAGCATTTCAGCATTTCAGATTTTTTAATATGGAAATTCCGTACACAAGTGAACCCCGGAAAGACACCGGACTCTACAACGCCAAGCTTGGCATCTGGTTGTTTCTGGCCTCTGAAGTCATGCTCTTCGGCGCGCTGTTCTCCGCCTACATCCTGCTGCGCGTCGGCGCCCCCGAAGGCCTCTGGCCGCACGGCTGGCTGAACGTGCCGCTCGGCACGGTCAACACCCTCGTGCTCATCACCTCCAGCATCACGACCGTGCTGGCGTGGGCGGCGTTGAAGGAGAAAAACTTCGGCAAGTTCAAATTCTTCCACGCCATCACGCTGCTCTGTGCGCTGGGTTTCCTTGGCATCAAGTCCGTGGAATACCGCGACAAGTTCATGCACTACGAGATCACGCTCAAGGACGGGCGGATCATTGACGGCCACAAGGTCGAGGAGACCAAGGAAGAGATCACGCTCTCCGGTCACTACGTCGAAAAGCGCGAAGAACTGTTTGACCTCCACAAGCACAAACATGTCGGCGCGCATGAAGAAATCAAAATCGCCAAGGCGGACATTGACCCCGTCCACAGCGGCAACTACGGCCCGCGCCACACCACCTACAATGCGATTTATTTCACCCTGACCGGCCTGCACGCGCTGCACGTCATCGGCGGCGCGCTCGTCATCGGCTACCTCTGGCTGCTCGGCGGCAAGATGTGGCAGACCGATCCCGAACGTTTCACCAACCGCGTGGAAGTCTCCGGCCTGTTCTGGCACTTCGTTGATCTCGTCTGGATCTTCCTGTTCCCGGTTCTTTATCTCCTTTGATTTTATGAGCGACGCAACCTCTCATTCACCCAACCACGATCACGCGCACGAAAGCCACTCCATCAAGGGCTACCTGTTTGTCTATTTCGCGCTCCTGGTCGGCACGGTCTTCACCGTCTGGGCCTCTTACATTGATCTCGGCAGCCACTGGAACATCATCCTCGCGCTGGTCATCGCCTGCGTAAAAGCCTTCCTGGTCATCGCCTACTTCATGCATCTCATCTCGGAGAAGAAAATGATCTACAGCATCCTGGGCTTCACCATGTTCTTCTTCGCGGGCCTGATGGTGCTGACCTTGTGCTCGATGCACAATTTCCCGTTGAACACCGTCACTCATTGATCGCATGTCGCTCAAAGCCTTTCATCTCATCTTCATCATCGCGGCGATTGCGCTGGCGGTGG
>JANYDP010000215.1 GCA_025363535.1 Verrucomicrobiota bacterium
TTGCGCGGAGCAACCAGAGGCGCGGGCGCGGGCGGGATGAACACAGCGGATAACCTCATCGGCGGATGCCTGATAAGTGACGAGCGAGCCGGTATTCCGATTCTGCACCAATCCTCGAAGCACTTGAGGGAGTGGTAAAAAAATGAACCCCAAATTTCTAACGGCAGAATGGCCGCATTTCAGAATCTCCCCGTATCAACCGTAAGGCGGATGATCCAGCGGGTTTAGCGAAAACAAAATGGAAAGACGGTCGGTGCTGCTGGACGGAGCAGCGGGCGGAACGCACGCATAGTCGTCTCCGCCAAGCGCGACGGGAAGCGGCACGGACCGGACGTGAACCAAACCGTCGCGGCGCGTGCGTTGGGTTGGCGGAGCGAGGTGAGCGCAGTCAACCGCACGCACGGGCCAGCGCGGTGTCCCTTTCTATGGGAGTTACGGGGCATTTTACGAACGATTTTACTGCCAGCAAAATTGCCAGCAACGCATCTTCAGATGAGTTTTTTTACACTCGTTGGCGAGTAGTAATTGAGTAATTGCCAACTTGACGAAACGCGCAGAAAGGCCCATTTTTACAGGTAGTTCTGATGCCTGTTACACGATAGGTCTGTGATTGCGGGAGTTGTGAATGGAGCGGTCGGTTGGGTTGAAAACCCGAAAGCTGCCCGATTCCGACCCTCGCCTCCAATTCCAACTGCGTGTGCAGAAGTGGTTTAGGAGATTGGGGTTCCCATCGGACACCAGAACGGACACCAGTTTTATTATCCGTTCAAAGCATGGGCAGAATCTTTCAGTATCCGCCCACTAGTCATTAACGGCAGCGGCAGCGCTCCGTTTATCCGTATGAGCAAAGCCAGGATTGAGGCTGTGAGCATGGACATGAGTCCGGCCTATTCGACGGCGGTGGCCGAAAACCTGCCGGATGCGAGACGTCGCCACACACCATGACCGACTAACGCGGGGGTGTTCTGCACGGCGTTGCTTTCAAAGCCCAGATAGCGCAAACTTCGCGCACAGATTAACACCATGAAAGCGCGACAATTTATTTTTCTGACGGCCTGGCTGGCTTGGCAGGCATCCAGTCAAAGCACCAATCAGGGCAACGGCTCCACCCATTTCCTCGACTGGGCGCAGCGTCCGCCGATGGGATGGAACAGTTGGGATTCCTTCGGCTGCACCGTCACCGAGGAACTCACCAAGGCCAACACGGATTACATGGCCGAAAAACTCGCCGCGCACGGCTGGCAATATATCGTCGTGGACATCCAATGGTACGAGCCGCAATCGAAGGGTTTTGAATACGCGCCGAACCCGCAGGTGACGATAGACGAGTGGGGTCGGCTCTGGCCGGTGCCGAAAAAATTCCCGTCCGCCACGAATGGCCTTGGTTTCAAACCGCTCGCCGATTATGTGCATGGCAAGGGTTTGAAATTCGGCCTGCATTTGCTGCGTGGTATTCCGCGCGAGGCGGTGAAGCGCAACACGCCCATTCTCGGCACGAAGTTTCACGCCGCCGACATTGCGAACACCAACAGCATCTGCCGCTGGAACCCGGACATGTTTGGTGTGGACATGAGCAAGCCGGGCGCGCAGGAATACTACAACTCCGTCTTTCAACTGTTCGCCGCGTGGGATCTGGATTTTGTGAAGGTGGATGATCTCAGCCGGCCGTATTACCAGGCGGAAATTGAAGCGATCCGCAAGGCCATTGATCTCACCGGACGCCCGATGGTCTTCAGCACGTCGCCGGGTGACACGCCGTTGTCCGCCGGGCCGCATGTCGCCACCCACGCCAATCAATGGCGCGTGAGCGACGACTTCTGGGACGATTGGAAGCCGCTCAAGGAACAGTTCGCGCGGCTCGACAAGTGGACGCCGTTTCGCGGCTCCGGTCATTGGCCGGACGCGGACATGCTGCCGCTCGGCAACGTGCGCGCGGTGGAACCGAACGGCTGGACGCACTTCAGCACCAACGAACAAATCACCCTGATGACCTTGTGGTCCATCGCACGCACGCCGCTCATCATGGGCGGGCATCTGCCGAAGAACGACACTTTCACGTTGTCACTGTTGACCAACGACGAAGTGCTCGCCGTCAACCAGTGCAGCGCGAACAACCGCCAGTTGTTCCGCACCAACGATCTGATCGCGTGGGTGGCCGATGCGCCGGATTCCACGGACAAATATCTCGCGCTGTTCAATGCGGGCGGCGGCGAGCTTGATGTGAACCACGCGATGTTCCGCAGCCCCATTGTCACTCGCAACACGCCGGGGCTGGCCGTGGAGATTGACGTGGACATCACTGGCGCAGAAAAACTTTTCCTCGTTGTGACCGACGGCGGCGATGGGAACGGCTGGGATCATGCGGACTGGCTGGAGCCACGCTTCATTGGGGCAAACGGCGAAACCTTGCTGACAAGTTTGAAATGGACGAGCGCGACGAGCGGCTGGGGCAAAACTTCGGTTGGAAAAAGTGTCAGCGGCAAAGCTCTGGTGGTGGCGGGCAAAACTTTCACCAACGGCATCGGCACCCACGCCGAATCCGTGATCGAGTATCGTGTGCCGGCGGGCAGCACCCGGTTTCAGGCGCGCGGTGGACTGGATGCCGGCAGCGCCAGCCAGACCCAGGGCGGAACCGTGCAATTTCTGGTGTTCACAACTGATCCACGGCAGACGGCGAAGGGAGAATCGGTCGCAGTCAATTTATCCGAACTCGGATTTCAAGGCGCGGTGCGTGTCCGGGATTTGTGGGCGCAGAAAGAG
>JANYDP010000403.1 GCA_025363535.1 Verrucomicrobiota bacterium
GAAGCCATCCGCCAATCCGTCCGCGAGGCGCTCACCCGCGCCGACCTCATCATCACCACCGGCGGACTCGGGCCGACGTCCGACGATCTCACGCGCGAGTTGATCGCCGGACTGCTCGGCAAGAAACTCCACGAAGACGCCACGACCGCGGAAGTCATCAAAAAATATTTTCAAAAGCGCAACCGCCCGCTGCCCCCAGGAAATCTCGTGCAAGCTCTGGTGCCCGAGGGCACGCTGGTGCTGGCCAATCCGAACGGCACCGCACCGGGGTTGGCTGTGGAAATTGAAGAGGGCGGATGGAAGATGGAAGATGGAAAACGCCCACCCTCGCCATTCTCCACGATCCATCCTCAATCCTCGCCTTCAAAAAAGTGGCTCATCATGCTCCCCGGCCCGCCGCGCGAACTGCGACCCATGTTCACCGACGCCGTCGTGCCGCTGCTGCAACGGGTGGTGCCCGTGGAAAACAAATTTGTCAGCCGCACGTTGCGCACCGTCGGGATCGGCGAATCTGCCGTGCAGGAAAAAATCGCCGGCCCGCTCGCGGCACTGTTGCAGTCGGGTTTGGAGCTGGGCTACTGCGCCCACATGGGACAGGTGGATGTGCGGCTATCGGCGCACGGCGACACGGCGGACAGGTTGGTTCAACTCGGCGCAGAAATTGTTCGCACGCAACTTGGCCCGGCTGTTTTTGGCGAGGGCGATGACGAACTTGAAGCCGTGGTGATCCGTCAGCTCACGGAGAGGAAACAGACTTTGGCCGTGGCGGAATCCTGCACCGGTGGCGGCGTGGCAGACCGGTTGACCAACGTGCCGGGAGCATCGGCGGTTTTTCTCGGCGGCTTCATCACGTACAGCAACGCGCTGAAGGAAAAATTTCTCGGCGTGCAAACGAAAACCCTGGCGGAACACGGTGCCGTCAGTGAACCGGTGGCGCGGGAAATGGCCGAGGGCGCACGCCGCGCCACGGCGGCTGACTACGCCATCGCGGTGACGGGCATCGCGGGACCGGCGGGTGGCACGGTGGAAAAACCGGTGGGCACGGTCTTCATCGCGCTGGCGACGGCGGCGGGCACGGAGGTTTGGAAAATGTTCAATCCGTGGGATCGCGTCACGTTCAAGGAGGCCACGACACGGCAAGCCATCAATCAGTTAAGGTTGCGGTTGCTCGGATGAGCGAGCCAGCATCGGTGGTTTGAAACCAGATCCGCGTGCGGGGTTTTGATTGCCGGCCAACCTATGCGGAGCGAGCCTCACAAATAGCCTCACAAGTTTGGTCGCAAACGGTTAAAACGTGACCACGGCTGGCGCAATGAGTTCCGAGGAAAAGGTGACTTGACCCATTGCCAATGTTGGGGAAAGTCACGTTTTGACGCTACCGGTCACGGGCGGTCAAAACGAAGAAAGTGGCGGGAGCGGCGGGGCTCGAACCCGTAACCTCTGCCGTGACAGGGCAGCGCTCTAACCAATTGAGCTACGCCCCCGCACTGGGGAATTGAGAAGTTAGGGAAAGCCGCCGCCGCCGTCAATCACGATAAAAAAAATTGTCAGGTGGTTTTCAAACTGGAAAGTCGTGCGCAAACAAAAACAGACGGGGTAAACGACCGGGCCATGGAGTTTTTACTTTTATTCCCCCCTCGCCAACCTATCTTCCCGCCGATGCATGCTAAAGGTCTGCGGAAAACAAAAATCATCGCCACGCTCGGCCCGGCCACCAGTTCGCCCGAAATGCTCGGCGCGCTGATTGACGCCGGCGTCAATATTTTCCGGCTCAACATGTCGCACGCGCCCCACGACTGGGTGCGCCGCATCGTCGCCGACATCCGCGCCGCGTCCGCCGCGCGCGGGAAGTTCACCGGCATCATGATGGACACGCAAGGTCCGGCCATCCGCACCGGCGATCTGAGCGTGCCGCTGAATTTGCAGCCAGGCCAGAAGTTCACCCTCACCGTGCGCGGCGAACGCAGCGAGGAGGAACATTCGGTGGATGTGAACTACGCCAACTTCGTCAACGACATCAACGTGGGTGACACGGTGTTGTTCGACAACGGCGCGATCCAGATGAAGGTGCTCACGAAGGAAGGCAACCGGGTGCATTGCGAAGTGCTCACCGAGGGCGTGCTGGGCAGCCGGCGGCATATTAATCTGCCGGGCGTCCGCGTCAGCCTGCCCGCACTCACGGCCAAGGACATTGCCGACGTGAAGCTCGGCTTGGAAGTAGGCGTGGATCTGGTGGCGCTGTCGTTCGTGCGTGAAGCTCGCGATTTGCTACAGTTGAAGGAACTGCTTTCCGCCGACGCCAAGCAACGGCCACTGGTCATCGCGAAGATCGAGGATCAGCAGGCCGTAAAGAATCTCGAGGAGATTGTCGCGGAAGCCGACGGCATCATGGTGGCGCGCGGTGATCTGGGCATTGAAATTCCCTACGAGGAACTGCCCATCGTGCAGCGGCGCATCGTCAAGACCTGCCTGCGTGTCGGCAAGCCGGTCATTGTCGCCACGCACATGCTCGAGAGCATGATCGAGTCGCCCATGCCCACGCGCGCGGAAGTCACGGACGTGGCCAACGCGGTTTACGAACAGGCGGACGCGATCATGTTGAGCGGCGAGACGACGGTGGGGAAATATCCGCTGAAGTGCATCGAGGTGTTTGACCGCATCGCCGAACGGACCGAACGCAGCGGCGGCGCAAACTTTTTTGAACACGCCGAACTCACGCAGGCCCGGCAGAAAGTGGTCAAGAGCGCCATCGTCATGGCCAATGAACTCAAGGCCGAGGCGATCCTGGTCTTCACCCGCAATGGCAGCATGGCGCGCTTCACCGGCTGGCTGCGACCGCGCTATTCGCAGATCTTTGCGCTCTGCTCGCGGCCCGAGGTGGCGCGCGGGTTGTCGTTGAACTGGGGCGTTACGCCGGTGGTGGTGCCGTTCGATTTGATCAACCCGGAGAACACGATTGAGGCGGCGGTGCAAACGCTCACCGATCAGGGAAGTTTGAAAAAAGGCCAGACGATCGTCATCGTCGGGGCCATCCTGGTGGCGGATAAAATCGTGGATGCGGTCCAGATGCGAGTCGTGTGAGCCGGACGAAAACGAAGCATTGATTTTCCCTTTTGAACCGGTAGTTTTTTGCCCGTACCAACAAGCCATGAACCGCCCGCCGCGCAAAAACGAAATCCAAAGAATCCAGGTGCTCTGGGATTATGAGGTTTTGGACACGGTGCCGGAATCGGTCTTTGATGAGTTGACCGAACTCGCGGCGATCATCTGCGCCGCGCCCATTGCGCTGATTTCGCTGATTGATGAAAAACGGCAGTGGTTCAAGTCCAAGGTGGGCATCAGCGTCAACGAAACTTCCCGCGACATTTCGTTTTGCGCCCACGCCATCCGGGGCGAAGGCCTGTTCATCGTTCCCGATGCCGCCAAGGACAAGCGTTTCGCCGACAATCCCCTGGTAAAATCCGCGCCCAAGATTCGCTTCTACGCCGGCGCCCCGCTGGTGACGCCGGACGGCCACGCCCTCGGCACTTTGTGCGTCATTGACAAAAAACCGCGCCAGTTGCGGCCCGAGCAGAAACAGGCGCTGCTCATTCTGTCCCGCCACGTCATGACCCAGCTTGAACTCCGCCGCCAGGCGCGCGAGCTGGTGGTGACACGAGATAAAACGGCGGGGGAACTGGACAAGGCGCGGGCGGAAATCGTCCGGCTCAAACAACGACTGGCCAGGCGGACATCCGGAAAAATCCGGTAAACGCTTTCAGAATCAGTGGGCCGGCCGGTTCAACAAAAACATCGCCACGGCCAGCGCAGCGGAAACCAGAATCCCTGCGGCCAGCGCCCAGCACAGAATGCGCCGGTGCTTGCGCCGGCCCGCCGAACCACCCATGCCTGCGAAAAGGTAAAAGCGTTCGGCCGGCTTGTTGGGATTAGACGAAAAAGGAAAATTCATCGGACGCCCCTTCGTTGCACCAACAATATCCGCGCGACCGCCACCCCGCAACAGCGGCGGTTTGACCTGCGGAAACCAAACTTCATCAGCCAGTTCATCGCCGCCATGTTATGCCAGCGCCGCGCCCTTTGAAAATAATTTCTTGCGGCCTGACCGGCACCCATCCTAAAGCTCCGGGATCTCGCCCCACAACGGCTGCAAGTCCGGATCCTCCAAAGCCATCGTTTTCATTTTATCCTTGGCCCCAAGTTGCAGCGCCCGCCGCAGCCAGGTACGGGCCGCTTCCAATTGCTGCAACTGGCAGGCGTAGCAGGACAAGTTGTAGGGAATGGTCGGCTCGGTGGGAAATTGTTCACTGGCCGAAAGCAAAGCATCCCAAGCCTGTTGCAGTCCGCCGCCGGGCGCGCGGCGCAGCGCATAGGCATGATGCAGCCAACTGGAGGAGCGCAACGGCGCGTGTTGCATCAGCGTGCGGGCGATTTCCAGCGCAGCCTCCCACCGTTGCGCCTGCGCGAGCATGACCCACCGAACTTCCAGCACGTCGGGGTGGCTTTGGTTTGCAGAGGTGATCCTGGCCAACTCCGCTTCCGCTTCAGCGGGATCGCCCAGTTCCGACCAGCCGATGGCGGCGGAGAGAAAGAATATGTCCGGCGGTTCGAGTGATAACATGAATCAAGTCCGGTTGACCAAGTTGTGCGGTGATAACACTGGCATTTAATTTATTTCCGCGCTATGCATAACGTCATGAAAAAAATAATTTTCCTGCTCGCAGCCATGTGTGGCGCGCTGGCGGCGCGGGCGGAACTGCGGACGCAAGCCGTCGAATACAAACAAGGCGACACCACGCTCGAAGGCTGGCTTGCCTATGACGATGCCTTCACCGGCAAACGCCCCGGAGTCCTCGTCGTCCACCAATGGAAAGGCCTCGGCGATTACGAAAAGAAACGCGCCGAAATGCTGGCCAGGCTGGGTTACGTGGCGTTTTGCGCGGACATTTACGGCCAGGGCATCCGTCCGCAAACCACGGCCGAGGCCGGGGCGCAGGCGGGCAAATACAAAGGCGACCGTCCCCTGCTCCGCGCCCGCGTCAACGCCGGCCTGGACGCGCTGAAGAAAGTTGAACGCGTGGATTCCCAACACATTGCCGCCATTGGCTATTGTTTTGGCGGCACGACGGTCATCGAACTCGCCCGCAGCGGCGCGGACATTTCCGGCGTCGTGAGTTTTCACGGCGGCCTCGATTCGCCCACGCCCGCTGACGGCAAAAACATCAAATGCAAAGTGCTGGCCTGTCATGGTGCGGACGATCCCTTTGTTCCGGCGAAAGATCTGGCCGCGTTCGAAGACGAAATGCGTTTGGCCAAAGTGGACTGGCAACTGATGAAGTTTGGCGGCGCGGTTCACAGCTTCACCGACTGGAACATGGACGGCAAGGCGCTGCCCGGCGCGCAGTACAACGCGGCGGCAGATCAGCGTTCGTGGTCGGCCATGCAGCAGTTCTTTGGGGAAATTTTTCACAACTAAGAAACCCGGCGACCAAGCGGAAACCGGTTCAAACCTTGGTTCCTTCGTTGCTTTGTGGTTCAATCATCCCATGCGAATTTCTGGCGGCCAGGCGGGCGGACGGATTTTGAAAGTGCCAAAAGGCCTGGACGTGCGGCCTACGCCGGACCTCGTCAAACAGGCCGTGTTTAACAGCCTCGGTGCCCGGGTCGTCGGCGCGCGCGTGCTGGAACTGTTCGCCGGCACCGGCGCATTGAGTCTCGAATGTCTGAGCCGGGGCGCGGCCTCGGCGGTGTCGGTCGAATTATCCCAGCGTCACGCCCACGTCTTGAAACAAAATGCGCTCGCCGCCGGGTTCCCGCCGGAAAACTTGCACGCCCGGGTGCAGGATGCTTTCGCCGCCGTGGTGCAGTTGGTGTCCGTCAACGCCGAGTTTGATTTGATTCTGGCCGATCCTCCGTATGGCGAGAAGAACGTGAACCGCCGTTCGACCTCCTTCGCGCAAAAACTTTTGGACAATACAAACCTCCCGAGCCTGCTCGCTCCCGGCGGATTATTCGTGCTGGGGCACACCAAACGCGACACGTTGAGCGTCCCGGAAACCTGGCGTGAAAAAAAGCTGCTCAAGCACGGCGATACCCTAATGCGGTTTTTTGAATCAATGAAAACTCCCGGAGCCTGACGGCGTGGTTTTCAAAGTTCACGCGCCTTCAAGTTCCCATTTCGGACTTCACAAGCCGAAGTTTCTCCCACAACATCCCTTTTCCCGTGATTGCGGGAATCCCTTTTATTTTTAGATGAAAGCCAAAATTATTATCATGCCCAAGAAAGCGGTCCTCGACCCGCAGGGCAAAACTGTCCAGACCGCCCTCGAACACATGGGCTACACCGGCGTCACCGGTGTCCACATCGGCAAGTATATCGAGATTGATCTCGCGCCCGGCACGGACAAGGCCGCCGCGCAAAAGGCCATCAACGACGCCACGCACAAGCTCTTGAGCAATCCGGTGATTGAAGATTACAAATTAGAAATCGAGTAAGAGAATTTACGATCTACGATCTACGATTGACGACCCGCCAGCCGGTTCGCGCGTAAATCGTAAATCGTAAATCGTAAATCAAAAATGAACTTTTCCGTCCTCCAATTCCCCGCCAGCAACTGCGATCAGGATGCCGTCCACGCCGTCCGCCT